>DXLT01000118.1:0-4545 GCA_019414555.1 Collinsella sp. | reverse complement strand
CAAGGCGGGGCCGAGGCCGCCTCGATCAATTTGCGAAAGAATCTTGACGGTACCCTCAACCGACGCGGGGCTTTTGACAAACTGATGGCGTAGCGGGGCGACGCGAAATCGCCCTTATCGACGACATCATCAGCGACGACCCGGCGACCCAAGTGACGCGGATCGCGGTGCCGGTTGCCCCAGCAAAGTAAGAACCGCCCGGAAGGCATCATACTTCCGGGCGGTTCTTACTAATCATCATCTAGCAACTCGAATCGATTTCTAGATATCACCAATGCGGCATAATCTTGGCTTTGGTGAAAAACATGGGCAATCACAACGTCCTCGTTATCGTAGTAATAAAGCATTACATAAGAATTAACGAGGCAAGCATGGTAACCAAGCACTGCAAGCTCGGGCAACTTCGATAAGCCGTAGTCAACTACACCACTTTGAAGAAGCTGGAGCTGACTACGGTATTTATCAGGAAAGTGCCGGGCGGTAAAAATACCATGCCCCAATAGATAATCAACGATATCGTCAACTTCTTGTTCAGCTGTAGGCAGAATCTTGACGTTATAGGCCATATTTTGCCTCAAGGTCATCGAGGGCCTCAAAGGCATCACGCGCCGTGCCGGCAGCACGCTCCCGCTCGGCCACAGCCATCAGGCGAGCCTTAGCCTGTTCCTGAACCATGAGGTCGTAGTCCTCGGATCGAAGTACAACAAATTTGCTATAGCCGTTTTTTGTAACAGTCACTGGACCAGGAGTAGTTTCAACGAGCTCCGAGAATTTCGCGGTGTCCCGCATATCTTTAATTGGAACGCAAACGGGCATGTTCAACTCCAATCATAATTATGTACATAATTATGAAGTGTAGCTCAACTAACGAGCGTCGGCTACAGAAGATCTACCACACTGGAGACAGTCCTCGATATGGCGGTTTTACTCCTCCGGAATCGGAAACGCACGGATGAACTCTGCAGGCGAGAAGGTCTTGATGGTCGAGCGCACAAAAGCAGCGCGGTCACGCGTGATGATAAAGTCCACGCCGGCACGCTCGGCCATCGCACGGATACAGCCGTCCTCAAAGTCCGGCTCATCGGAATAGGCGGAGGTAAAACAAGCTTCTTGGTCGAGAGGCTCTACCGAATAGCTCTTAAGACAGTCGCGCACTACCTCGCGGGCGCGCGCCTCGCCTGCCTGTTTAGTGAGAATGTAGTACGCGTCCTTGAGAGAACAGGCCGAAACAACGCCCTCGATAAGCCCCACGTCGACGAGCCCCTTGATCGTTTGCGCCGCTGCGTGCTCCGGCCGGCCCGGCAGCACACAATCGAGCAGAAAATTGGTATCGAGAAATGCCCTCATAGGTAGCGCTCCCTCGCGACGCGCTTTTCATCTTCAACCGTCATCGTATCGAGCGGCGTTCCCTTTGGCATGTTAGCCACGATATCGAGATACTCCTGGTAGTCCTCATTCTCCGCGAGCATCTCACGGATCTCCTTCCAGGTGATCTTGGGATGCCACATCGTACCCATGTCGCGCTTGGGCTTGTCCGAGCCGCACGTCGGTTTTGTGCCCCCACGCTCCTGGGCAGCATCATATTCCACTGCAACCGGGCCTTGATAGTCGAGCGGCACGATTTTGAACAACGGCTTGCTCCGCTTGAAGACCACAACCTCCTCGCCATCATTGGCAACCCTTTCGGCCACCTGCGTAAGGTTTTGGCGCAGCTCCGAAAACGCGACGGTAACCATAACTGCTCCTCTCAACATATATCTTTACTGCTAAGTATACACGTTAATGTTAATGTTAAAGTGTATAAAACTCATTACAATGGGGCAGCCCCGTTGTGGGACCTCACTGCGAGGCCCCTTTGCTTTGTATGAATCTTCTATCGCTCCGGAACGACACCGCTCCGCAGGGTCACCCTCGGCAACCTACATGACGCAGATCATGCTGCCCGCCACCACGCCCAAATAAAAACCTCCCGGAAAGTATCAACCTTTCCGGGAGGTTTTCTAATTTGATTATCGATGTCCTAAGCCTGGGGCACCTCGCCAGTAGCCAGGATCTGCTCGAGTGCGTCCTCGTCCAGCACAGGCACACCCAGCTGCTCGGCTTTGGTGAGCTTGGAGCCCGCTTTGGGGCCGGCAACCAGGTAGCTCGTCTTCTTTGACACGCTGCCCGAGACCTTGGCACCAAGCACCTTGAGCGCCGCGCCTGCCTCGTCGCGCGTGCGGTTGACGAGCGTGCCGGTGAGCACGAAGGTCAGACCCGCGAGTGGCTGTGCGTCGGCGAGCTCGCCTGCCACGCCGGCATCGGCTGCGGCTTGCGCATGCGCGGCGCCCAGGTCGACCTCGAGCGAAAGGCCCGCTTGGCGCAGACGCTCCAGCACGGCAAGGTTCTCGGGCACGGCCAGGAACTGCTTGACGCTCGCCGCAATCTTGGGACCGATGCCCTCGCACTCGGCGATGTCCTCTTCGCTCGCCAAGATAAGCTTGTCGATCGACAGGAATCGCTCGGCGATGACCTCGCCCACGCTCTTGCCCACGTGGCGGATGCCCAGGGCAAACAGTACGCGACCGAGCGGCTGGCTCTTGGACTTGTTGAGCTCGACGATAATTTTCTCGGCCGTCTTGAGGCCTACCGGAATGGGGTCGCCCTTCTTGACGCCCTTTTTGCTGTTGGAGCTGGCATAGGTGCGCCCCGTGTCCAGGCCTGCGATGTCGTCGACCGTGAGCTGGTAGAAGTCCGCGACATCGTGGATCAGCCCGGCGGCGATCATCTTGTCGACGATCTCGTCGCCCAGGCCGTCGACGTCCATGCAGCCGCGACTCACCCAATGGAGCAGGCGCTCCTTGAGCTGCGCGGGGCAGTCGATGGACACGCAGCGGTAGGCAACCTCGCCATCCTCATGGACCACGGGGCTGCCGCACACGGGGCAGACCTCGGGCATGTGCCAGTCGACCGAATCGGCCGGGCGCTTGTCGAGCACCGGCCCCACGACCTCGGGGATCACGTCACCCGCCTTGTGCACGATGATGGTGTCGCCCTCGCGCACGTTTTTGCGGCGAATCTCGTCGATGTTGTGCAGCGTGGCGCGCGCGATGGTGGAGCCGGCAACCATCACCGGGTCGAACTCGGCGACCGGCGTGAGCACGCCGGTGCGGCCCACCTGGATGCGAATTTCACGCAGGACGGTCTGCTTTTCCTCGGGCGGGAACTTAAAGGCGATGGCCCAGCGCGGTGCGCGGGCAGTAAAGCCCAGGTCGAGCTGCTGCTGGAAGCTGTCGACCTTTACGACCACGCCGTCGATGTCGTAGTCTAGGTCACCGCGATGTTCGAGCGCCTGGGCACAGAACTCGTGGACCTCGGCCGGCGTGGCGCAACGAGCCACGTTGGGGTTGACGCTAAAGCCGGCGCTACGCAGCCAATCAAGGAACTCGCGCTGGCTGTGGACGTGCAGCGGGTCGGTATCGGCGATAGCATAGATAAAGGTAGCGAGATCGCGGCGCGCAGTGACCTTGGGGTCCTTTTGACGCAGGCTGCCGGCGGCGGCATTGCGCGGGTTGGCGAAGGGATCGCGCCCCTCGGCATCGGCCTCATCGTTCAGGCGCACAAAGCTGCCCTTGGGCATGTAGACCTCGCCGCGTACTTCGATGGTACGCTCGCGGTCGGCGCCCATATGAGCGAGCGCCGGCTCGGACAGGTGCATGGGCACGTCCTTGATGGTGCGCACGTTGAGCGACACGTCCTCGCCCGTGGTGCCGTCGCCGCGCGTTGCTGCTCGCACGAAGGTGCCGTTTTGGTAGGTAAGCGCCACGCCCAGACCGTCGATCTTAAGCTCGCAGGTATAGGTGACGTTACCAGCGCCGAGCGCATCCTCGGTGCGCTGGAGCCACGCGTCGAGCTCGTCCAGATCCATGGCATCGTCCATGGAATACATGCGTGCCATGTGCGTGACCGGCGTAAACTGCTCGCTCACGTATCCGCCCACACGCTGAGTATAGCTGTCGGGCGTCACCAAATCGGGGTAGGCAGCCTCGATTTCCTGCAGTTCAACGAGCATTTTGTCAAAGGCGGCGTCCGTAATCTCGGGCGCATCGAGCATGTAGTAGCGATAGGCGTGGTAATCGAGCTCGTGGCGCAACTCGGCCGCACGCGCTGCCGCCTGGGCACGGGCGTCGACCGGTGCGGTGGCATCCGCGCTCGCGGGCGTTTCGGTATCGATGTCCACGCCGTCACCAAACAGGCTCGATTGCTCCATAGCGGCACTCCTTCGCTCGATTTCAAACGGATACTAGCGTACCACCGGTCGCAATGAGGCCGAATAGCGGTCTCGAACCGCACCGAATCGGCAGCCGCCAGACTGGAGTGGACAGTTAGTTCAGATACGTATAAATCCTAGAGCTGAATCAGGCACGAACACCCCTGTTTCAACTAATTTGGGCTCCTCGAGACCATGTAAACGTCCCGCTCTCCCTTCCAAACACCCATTCGAGCCCCATCCCAATCAAAAATTGCTCAAAACGCATCCCAAGCTGCCCCAGATTTATACGTATC
>DXLT01000117.1:1595-4552 GCA_019414555.1 Collinsella sp. | reverse complement strand
CCTGTGGCACCTGCCTCGACCACTATGGCATTAAGGACCAGCTTGCCGTGGGCGAGGTCACGAACATGTATGTGATCGTGGAGAAGATGGAGCAGGCCGTGCGCGTCGTGCGCCCGTAGCGTATTGGTTGGAGTTGCCATGAGGGAGAAGCGCCCGGCGCTTGTCATCACGTTTCCCACCACGG
This sequence comes from Collinsella sp., assembly GCA_019414555.1. GTDB lineage: Bacteria > Actinomycetota > Coriobacteriia > Coriobacteriales > Coriobacteriaceae > Collinsella. Next base: position 4,368 of record DXLT01000117.1, on the reverse strand, counting down.
CGGCCGCCATGGGCTGCGAGTCCCTATGCATCGAGCGCGGCCTTCCTGGGCGAACGATTCCCGTGCCCGGGGAGGTCGCTGCCGGCTGCGGTCTGGCGTGGAAGGCGTTGCCTGCCGATGAGGAGCTGCTGCGCGGCGAACTCGCCGCGGCGGGCGTTCCCACCGAGGGCTATACCGTGATCGATATGTGGGAGGTCGTGCGATGATCTATCTGGATAACGCGGCGACGACCATGCACAAGCCGCAGGCGGTCATCGATGCCGTGACGCAGGCGATGTGCTCGCTCGGCAATGCCGGGCGCGGTGCCACGTCGGGTGCGCTTGACGCCGCGCGTACCATCCACGGCTGCCGCGCCAAGCTTGCGCGCCTTTTTGGTTGCCCGAGGGCGGACCATGTGTGTTTTACGCCCAACTCCACCGCGGCGCTCAACACCGCTATCAATGGCGTGGTGCGCCCCGGCGACCGCGTGGTCACGACGGTGCTTGAGCACAACTCCGTGCTGCGTCCGCTCAATCGCTTGGCGACGGAGCAGGGTGTGACGGTTGAGCATGCGGGCTGCGACGCGAACGGCGCGCTCGACTACGACGAGCTCGAGCGGTTGGTCACGCCCGGTACGCGTGCCGTGGTGGTGACGCACGCTTCCAATGTGACCGGCAACGCGGTCGACGTTTCGCGTGTGGCTGCCATCGCCCATGCGGCCGGTGCGCTGGTGATCGTCGATGCCTCTCAGTCTGCCGGTACGGCGCATATCGATATGCAAACCATGGGGCTCGACATTGTGTGCTTTACCGGCCACAAGGGGTTCATGGGTCCGCAGGGGACCGGCGGCCTGGCCGTGGCGGAGGGCGTCGATGTGGCTCCGTGGGCCATGGGCGGCACGGGCGTGCACAGCTTCGATGCTCTGCAGCCGCTTGGGTGGCCCACGCGCCTTGAGGCGGGCACGCTCAACGGCCACGGCATCGTGGGACTTTCCGCAGGTCTCGACTTTATCGAGGCGCAAGGCGGAGTCGAGGCGATCGCGGCGCATGAGCGAGCACTGGCGGATCGCTTTCTCGCTGGCGTGCGCGAAATCCCGGAGATCAAGCTCTACGGCGCCTTTGACCAGCCGTCGTGCTCGGCGATCGTCTCACTCAACGTGGGTGATATCGACTCTGCTGAGATCTCGGACGCGCTCATGCAAGGGTGGGGGATTGCGACGCGCCCCGGCGCCCATTGCGCTCCGCTCATGCACCGCGCACTCGAGACCGAGCGCCAGGGTATCGTTCGCTTCTCGTTTGGGTATTTCAACACGGACGAGGAAGTCGATACCGCGATTGACGCTTTGCGCGATTTAGCCTGCTAGAGCGTATATACTTGCGGGACGGGTGTTTTTGCCCGTCCCGTTTTTGTTTCGACCCGAAAGGTGTGCATATGGCCTCATCCGCTCCGCGCGGTTTGCGCTCCGACCATGTCGTTACCGTCGGCATTGCGCTGTTCTCGATGCTCTTTGGCGCCGGCAACCTCATTATTCCGCCGCTGCTGGCACTGCAGGCAGGTTCTGCCACGCCGGTCGCCATGCTCGGCTTTCTGATTGCCGCCATCGGCCTGCCCGTCATGGGTTTTATCGCCGTGGCACTTGCCGGAACGGCGCGCGAGCTTGCCGGCCGCGTGCACCCCAAGTTTGGTGAGTTCTTTGTCGCGGCGGTGTATCTGGCCATCGGCCCGTGCCTGGCCATTCCGCGCACGAGCTCCACGGCCTTCGAGATGCTGGTGCCGCTGCTGCCCGAGGGTGTTTCACTCGGCACGGCGCGCCTGGTGTTTGCCGTTGGCTTCTTTGTCGTCGCGTTTGCGCTCACGCTGCGTCCGGGCGTCATCACGCGCGTGCTCGGTCGCATTACGGGCCCCGCGCTCATTGCGCTCATCGTGCTGGTCGTGGGTGCCGCCGTGATCTCGCCGCTGGGACCGGCTGCCGCGCCTCAGGCTCCCTACGATGCCGGTGCTGCTGTGCAGGGCTTTCTGACCGGCTACCAGACCATGGACCTGCTCGCGTCGCTCGCCTTTGGAATTATCATCGCCGAGACCATCCACGAGCTGGGCGTTACCGATGACAAGCGCGTGGCCTTCGAGATTTCGCGCTCCGGCGTGATCGCCGGCGCGCTCATGGCCATCATCTACTGCGGCCTGGCGCTTGCCGGCACGCAGCTCAGCACCGTGATGCCCGATGCCACCAATGGCGCCGCCATCCTTGCCCGCTCTGCCTCCATGCACTTTGGCCTTGTCGGCACGGTCGTGGTCTTTGCGATCTTTTTCCTCGCCTGCATGAACGTGTGCATCGGCCTCATCAGCTGCTGCTCGCGTTACTTCTGCGAGACGTATGTGGTCGAAGGGGGAGCGGAGGCCTCCGAGGAGGCTATGCGTCGTCCCTTTGCGGTTCTTGCCTTTGTGTTCGCAGCGTTTTCGTGCGTGCTCTCCAACGTGGGCCTCGACGTGATCCTTATGTTCTCGGTGCCCATGCTCAATGCCTTGTACCCCGTCGCCATTGTGCTGGTTCTTATGGGCCTGGTGCACGGTTTTTGCGACGCGCATCCGCAGGTGTGGGTTTGGGTCGGCGGCGTTGTCGCGGTGCAGAGCGTGATCACCTCGGTTCGTGACGCGTTCTTTGCGAGCGCGTGGCTGCCGTTCGACGCGCTGCCGCTGGCGGACATTGGGGCCGCGTGGGCGCCGGTCGCCGTGGTGGCGTTTGTGATAGGCCTGCTCCATCGTCGTTTTGTTGCACATTCGAGGAGCTAAGGCA
>DXLT01000117.1:0-1585 GCA_019414555.1 Collinsella sp. | reverse complement strand
CTCCCCTATAATTTCCTTCGCTTTGGGACACGCAAGGTTTAGACCTTAGCTGCTCAACACCTTCGGGACGTGGCGCAGTTTGGTAGCGCGCCTGCTTTGGGAGCAGGATGTCGCAGGTTCAAATCCTGTCGTCCCGACCATATCTTGCGGGCGTAGTTCAATGGTAGAACCCCAGCCTTCCAAGCTGATGACGCGGGTTCGATTCCCGTCGCCCGCTCCATAAGATAGATGAATGGCTCTGATTCCTTTTGGGACCAGAGCCATTTTCATATACATGCCGGGACCCCACATCCCCTCCTAAGTTGCGGTGAAATACGGACTGTTTTTCGGCTTTTATGGCCCATGTAGTCCGTATTTCACCGCAACTATTTGTAAGGTTGGATTTTGATGCCGTTGGGAGGATCGTAGCGACCGTCTACCGAGAGTGGAAATATTTTTTGAAGCTCTGACCTGCGACGTCAAGCTTTTGGTCAGCTTTTGGCAAGGCCTGCGGACGGAAGCATGCGATAGCGTAATGGTATTCTCTCCGCCGTGATGGTTATGGGGTTGGCCATGCTCGATAAAGGCAAACATTTTCCGCAGTCCTATGCAAGGATGCTATTCTCGGCCGTTGGAATTCATCAAGATGGACAGCTGCTTATAACAATTGATCCTTGGGATGAACGCCGTGCGCGCGAGCTTATGCAGGAAGAGCTCATGCTTCGTCTTTACAACCATGTATATGCGGATCCGGTCTATTGGAATAATCTTGGGGTTGAAGATCGTATCTTTCAGCTGGCATCCGCTATTGCGGTCGTTGAACCGGATGCTGTGTTTTGCGGAGCGACAGCAGCGCTGCTCTACGGCATCGGCTCGGCGTATACGCTTCTGGATAAAGTGCAAGTACTGCTGCCACGGTCTACAAGGCGTGATAAGTATGAGTTCGTTGAATACAAGCGCTGGCGGGCGGGCGAAGTGTGGCGGCTAGGTCTGTTTACACTGACGGATCCGTGTCGAACGGTTGTTGATATCGCTCGAACGAGCGCCTTTCGCTATGCGCTGGGCTATGTCGATGGCTTGGCCCGTGAGTACGATGTCGAACGCGAAGAGCTGCGAGCATATGCCCAGGCAAATTGCCGAGGGTTGCATGGCATCGCGCGTGCTTTTGACGTTTTTGAGTATATGGACGGCAGGTCAGACAATGGCGGCGAGTCTGAGGCGAGAGCAGCGATGATTCTCGCTGGGGTTGCCGCGCCCGAGCTTCAAGTTGAGATAACGCGACCGGGAAACGCTGGCTATTATCTAGCAGATTATGGCTGGCAGATGCCAGACGGCTCATGGACGCTGGCAGAGCTGCATGGGCTAGGCAAGTTTGAAGACGAGGCTCAAAATGATCCAGAGCGGGCGGCGGCAAAAACGTATCGAGCGGCCCTCATGCGCGACGCGAACCTTCGCTCCATGGGCCACAACGTCATTCATTTCAAACTCTCGGACACCTACGACGTAGAATCGTTCGGTGCCATGATTCGCGGCTACGGCATTCCGACAACAAAACCCTACGCCGAATCCCGATAGCGAAATCGTTCGCGGTCCACCTTCAATAAGT
>DXLT01000116.1:0-4557 GCA_019414555.1 Collinsella sp. | reverse complement strand
AGATCAGACCCCAACGTCCGCAGCGCCCAACCTGTATAGAAGGTATGCACATCGATCAGGCCAGGCATGATGGTGCGGTCGCCCAGGTCAACTACCTCGTCCGCCTGGGTCAAATACGAAGCCGCCTCGCACTTGGCGCCAACCGCCTCAATTCGATTGCCACGGACCGCTACGAAACCTTCAAACGGCAGGTCCCCCGTACCGGTAAAGACGCTCTTAGACGTCAGTACCGTCAAACGATCAGACATCACAACCACCTACACCGGAAGCATGCCAGAGATTGCCGTTACGATCAGGCCAAAGACGACCATGAAAATGAAGAACTTCCAAATGGTCTTCCACCATTGGCCAAACGAAATCCTAGCCACGGCAAGGCCAGCGACCGTCATGCCCGCCACGGGGCTGATGGTGTTGATGGTCTGGTTGGCAAACTGGAGCGCGGTGACGGCTGCCTCGGGATTGAGGCCCATGAGCTCGGTCAGGGGGCCCATAACGGGCATGGTGAGCGCCGCCAGGCCAGAACTCGAGGGAACCAGCAAAGAGAGCAGGCCAAGGACGATATACATAAACGTGGTGTAGACGGCGGCGGGTGCACCGGCGAGCGCGGTAGCGAGCGCCTGGAGGATGGTGTCGATGATCATGCCGCCCTCGGCGATGACCAGAATACCGCGAGCGATACCGATAACGATGGCAGCGTACGCAAAGTCGGCGAGACCCTTAACGAACTCCTCTGCGATTGTCTGCTGGTCAAGACCGCCCAGGATACCGGCAAGCAAGCCCATGCCAAGGAACACGGCGGAAATCTCATTCATGTACCAGCCCTGGGTAACAAGACCCCAGACGATAATGCCCATACCGCAAGCAAAATCGATAAGCACGAGCTTCTGACGGATAGTGAACTCTTCCTCGATGGAGGCATCGGTCACGGAAAACTCAATACGCTTGAGCTTATCGTCCTCGTACACAATGGACGACTCGGGGTTTTTCTTGACGCGCATGGCGTAGCGCATGGCCCATGCGATACCGACGGCAGTGAAGATAACCCAAGAAACGGCGCGCAGCCACAGTTGCGGATTACCCTCGATGCCAATGATGCCTTGGGCGATCAAAACATTAAACGGGTCGATGGTCGAAGCACAATATCCCAGGTTAGGACCAAGGAAGCAGATGATGAATGCCGTCATCGAGTCATAACCGATACCCATCATGATGGGAATGAAGATGGCATAGAACGGCAGGGCTTCCTCAGACATGCCAAACGTAGTGCCGCAAATGGACAGCAATGTCATCGTGATGGGAATGATGAGGATGTCCTTGTTCTTGAGCTTTTTAATCACACGGCTCATGCCGGCATTCAAAGCGTTGGTCTTGGTGATGATCGCGAACGATCCGCCAATCAATAAGACGAACGCAACGACGTCGGCAGCCTCCTGGATGCCCTTGGTGGGCGCTTGCAGAACCGCGAAGATATCCTGGCCCAGATTGATGGTCTCGCCGGTCTCGGAATCGGTGTAGTTCTTATCGACCTGTTCATAGGTTCCAGCAACGGCGACTTCACGCTCGCCCGCCGCTGTCGAAATCGTCTTGCGCTGATACTGACCAGAGGGAACGATCCAAGTCAGGACCGCAAAGACAACGATCAGCAAGAACATGATCGTATAGACATGCGGTAATTTGAACTTAAAACGTCTGTTTGTCTTCTTCGCCTTCGTATCTGACATAGATACCTCCAAAGAACTCGAGACTGCATCGCATCTCGCTTCAACGTTTGCACAATGCAAACGTTCTATGACGTTCCATAGATTACCAGCAGCTTTTTCCTTCATCAAGATAATTTCAAACTGATTGCCGCAACGCGGTTGAACGGTTGCGTTTGCGCCGTGAACGGTATGGAAACGCCCGGTGAGATGATCCACCGGGCGTCTCCATTCGCAATGTCCTAGATGTCAAAAACGTAGCGAGACCCAACGATCCGCTGACGACCGATGATAAACGGCCGCCGCTGCTCATCGAAAAAGAAGGCTTCCATATAAAACAAGGGCTCGCCAACGGGAACTGCCAACAGTCGAGCGACCTCGGGCGACGCGCACGCGATCTCGAGCGTGCACGGGTCGGTAAACGCAGGCGTCCGCCCCGTCCGGTTGCGCACGAACTCAAAAATGGATTGGTTAGATAGAGGCGCCGTTGATAGATAGGCGTTGTCCTCGTAAACGTATATGTTGTTCTCAAGCATGACAGGGACGCCATCGGCAGTACGCACGCGCTCAACGCAAATCAAGTCAGTTCCAACGGGAACACCAAAGAACTGTGCTTCGGTGGAATCCGCCGGCAGTATCTTTCTCGAAATGACACACGCCCCCGGTTCCATTCCGTTAACGCGACATGCGTCCGAAAAACTCTGGACGTCATCCTTCTGGCGAATCTTGCGCTTAAGCTTGGGGGCATTGACAAACGTGCCTTTCCCCTGCCGCTTCGTTAGATAGCCCTGCTGGACGAGCTCCTCAATAGCGCGTCGCACGGTAACGCGGCCAACTTTATAGCTCTCAGCCAATTCGAATTCGTTGGGTATCCGCGCACCTGCCTTGTAGGCACCGGAGTTGATTTCGTTTTTAATGATATCAATGACCTGTTGGTACAGCGGTATCGCTGCTTTACCGTCAGTTAGCCCTTCAGTCGGTGGCATATACCCTCTCCCAGCGCAATTACGTCTAAAACGGGCTTAAGGGCATTCAACAAGCCCTTAAGCCCGCATTAGCTTAAAGTATGCTAGGTGTCGCACCAAAATGTTGGCTATTTACTCATCAGACCCGAAAAACGCGCAACTACCGCGCTCCTAAGAAAGCGTGAGCAGCTCCGGCAGCTGGTCGATAATCTTGTCCGCGGCATCCTGGCTAAAGCCAAAGCGCTCCTCGCGCTTGGCAATGACTGTCAGGCCGGCTCGCTTGCCGGCAGTGATGCCAGGCACCGAATCCTCGACGCAGCAGCAGCGATTCGCGGGCAGCCCCAGCAGGTCCAGCGCATGCAGGTAGATGTCGGGCTCGGGCTTGCTCTCCTTAAACTGCTCGCCGCTCACCACATACTCAAAGGCATCCGACAGCCCGCATGCGTTGAGCACTTCCTCGATGCTAACCATGGGAGACGAGCTGGCAAGCGCCACGCGAACGCCACGGCGCGGCAGCTCTCGAATCGTATCCACGGCGCCTGGGTTAATCAAAGCCTGATAGTCGCGCGGACGCTTATGAGCCCATTCGTCCCAACGGGCCAACGCTTCATCGCCAGTGAAATGCCCCTTACCGGCGCGCTCAAACCAATCGACCAGCATATGCAGGAAGAACTGATGCGAGGTACCGACCTGCCCATTCAACTCCTCTTGAGTCAGATTAAGCCCAAGCTCCTTGGCAAACGCGGCAGTCTCGCCCAGGTAGTAATACTCGGTATCGACGATGACGCCATCCATGTCAAAGATAACGGCGTCGAACGGAAATGCGGACACGGCACCCTCCCTAACAAAAGGACGCCCGCGAGCAGGCGCCCAAACCATGCATTAATCGGCGATTCTAACCCAGCAGCTTATCCAGCGCCACCGCAATACCATCTTCGTTGTTATTGGCGGTCACCATCTGAGCCACAGCCTTAGCCTCATCGACGGCGTTACCCATGGCAACACCGGTGCCGGCCCACTCAATCATGGACTTGTCGTTCTGGCCGTCGCCAAACGATACAACCTCACTGGCATCGATGCCGAGCTTGGGCAGGGCTCCCTCGAGCGCACGAGCCTTGTCGATACCGGGCGCCGTGTACTCAAAGTACCAGTCAGCCGTAAACATGCCCGAAAGCGTCTGCTTAAAGGGCGCATACATCTCCTCGTAATGCGCCTGCAGGTAGGCCGGGTCGCCTGCCGTCAGCAGCTTGTCTACGGGATAAGTGTCCACGACCTCATGCAAGCTCTCGACCTCGCGGATCTTAAGGTCGCAGGCATCGCGCTCGTATTTGACGATGTTTTTCTGCGAGCCATCCGGCAGCGTAATCATGCAGTGGTACGAGTCCTCGACATGCAAGTCGCGACCGAGCGAGATCATGGGGATCACATCATAGTTTTGCAGATGATCAATCAGACGGTGCAGCTCGTCAGCCGGCATGGCCTGGTCAAAAAGAACCTCATCGGTCTGAGCGTCGACCACATGCGCGCCATTGAAAGCGACTAGCAGACCGTCATGGTTTTGAAGGTCGAGCTCCTGCGCCAGAGCATGTAGTCCCCATGCGGGACGGCCCGAAGCCAAAATGAGCTTAATGCCCGACTCCTGTGCCGCGAGCAGCTTTTCGCGCGTGCGCGGGCTGATGACCTTTTGGTCGTTGGTGAGCGTACCGTCGATATCCATCGCGATGGCTTTGATTGCCATATATGCCTCCCTGTCATTGAACAACCTTGTCTGAGCCATCATACAGAACACCCATCGCGGCGCTGTTTGCAACGGGAAAAATGTCATATTGTCCCAAACATGAACGGCGCGCCTTCGACGATTGCGATGCCCGTCGAGGCGCCTCCCGATACATTCC
>DXLT01000115.1:3644-4567 GCA_019414555.1 Collinsella sp. | reverse complement strand
GTGCCCATGATTATCCTGACCATCGACCCCTGCATTAGCTGCACGGAAAGGTAGGCGCGGCATGAGTTTACTGACATTTGCCAAGACGGCCTTGGGTTCTATGGTCAAGCAGCCGGTAACGGTGTGCTATCCGCAGGAGAAGCTCGCGGTACCCGAGCGCTTGCGCGGACATATCGTTAACGACATGGACGTGTGCATTTGCTGCGGCATGTGCGCGCGTCGCTGCCCGGCGGGCGCGCTCGCGGTCGATCGCAAGGGTGGAACGTGGTCGATCGACCCGTATGCCTGCGTGGTGTGCGGTGAGTGCATCGAGAGCTGCCCCAAGCACTGCCTGACTATGGACACCGCCCGCACCCCAGTCGCAGCGGACAAGACTCCCACAGTAGAAACCAAGCCGGAGTAACGCTGGGATAGAACTGGAATAGGGGCCGGTGGGGCAATTTTGCCCCACCGGCCCCGCGCTTAAACGCGCGGTTGTGCCGTCGCGAACAAAACTATGCCGGATTACTACGATAAATCGCCCACCTCCAACCACACCGCATTTGGCAAAATCAAAACCGCAGGTAGACGGCTTGTAGTTTTGCGAAAAAATCACGCGTGGTCGGGAATCTCGTTTTTATCGTAGTAAACCGGCATAGTTTTGAAATGACACCATATTCGTAACATCACTTGATCTCCCGTGGACAGAGGGAAACGGATCATTTTGGCCTCGCGAGGACATCCGTGTGGCCCGTTCGCCATGAAATGGGCCTATCTACTACGTTTGGGCGGTGGCCCTCAACCACGGCAAAAAATGCGAAAAGAAAACCGCAGGTAGAACGCCTGCGGTTTTCTGGAAAACGGGGGTATGGTCAAGGGTATCGAGTCAAACGTAGTAGATGGGCAGGTTTCGTGGCGAGCGGTTCCGGGTGATTCCTTGGGGA
>DXLT01000115.1:0-3634 GCA_019414555.1 Collinsella sp. | reverse complement strand
CCCGCGAGGCTTGCGGAGGCGCTCGTGCAGAGCCGCTCGGACAAAACTATGCCGGTTTACGGGGCTAAGTCACGCGCTCCCAACCATGCCGATATCCGTGAAAATAAAACCGCAGGTAGACAAGCCGTCATTTTACGGAAAACGCGGGTATGGATGGGGGCCCTGAGCTTAGCCCCGTAAACCGGCATAGTTTTGAAATGGCATTAAATCGATAACAGCTATTTTGCTCTGTCGGAGCGGTTGGCCGTTGGGTAATTACCCTCGCAGGTAGGCGATGGCGATCTGCGTGCGGTTGCGTAGGCCCATTTTGGCAAGGATCGAGCTGATGTGGTTGCGTACGGTGCCTTCGCCCATATAGGCGGTGGCGGCAATCTCCTTGTTATCGAGGCCGCGGGCGATGAGCTCGGCGACTTCGAACTCGCGGTCGGTCAGACCGGCAAAGGCGGCGGGCCGGCGGGTCGCGCCGGCCTCGACGTCCGCCCCATCAAAGTTGATATCTTCGATCGCCTTGCCCTCGAGCACGCGTTTGCCGTCCATGACCTGCGCCAACGCCGGCGGAATGGCAGCGACATCGGTCTTGATCAGGTAGCCGCGGGCGCCCAGCTTGAGCGCCGACACAATGTACTCGTCATCCGAGAACGTCGTCAGAAACACCACGCGCGCCGCAGGGTCGTGCTCAAGGATCTCGCGCGCGGCCGAAAGGCCGTCGCGTCCCGGCATCTGGATGTCGAGCAGCGCAATATCGGGTGCGTGCTCGGCGTAGAGCGCCACCGCATCGTTGCCGTTGGCACCGGTGCCCACCACTTCGATCTGCGGCTGGGCGCCCAAGATAATCTTGAGCGAATCGACCACCAAGCGGTCGTCGTCGACAACGATGAGCCTCATCGGCCCTCATCTCCTTGCTGTTTGGGAACGGTGGCAAACACACGCCAGCCGCCGGCGCCGGCACGCGGGCCGGCGGTGAAGGTGCCGCCAAGCGCCTCGATGCGCTCGCGCATGGAGGCGAGCCCCATGCCCTCCGCGGTGCCGCGGCCGCTTGCTTGGACCTCACCCACGCCATCGTCGGTAACAATGAGCTGGTAAAACGACGGATGCTCCATGCACCGTACGGTGACGGTCTGGGCGCAAGCGTGGCGCATGGTATTGGAGAGCGCTTCGCGCAGGACCGCTGCAAAGCAGTTGGCGACGTTTGCGGGCGCATGTTCGGCCATAACTTCAAGCTCAATCTGCGGGCCGCCGTCCGAGCGTGTGCCTTCGACAATGCGTTCGAGCTGCACGGAAAGGTCGACGGCGTTGTCGTTGAGCGCGTGGACGCTGGTGCGCACGAGCTGGAGCGCCTCGTCAACCGTGCGTTTGACGTCGGCGAAATCGGCGGCGACGCCAGGCTCGTCGGCGTGGACCACGCGTAGGGCTTCGGCCTGCAGTGAGGCGCGCGTGAGCTGGTGCCCGACGTTATCGTGGATCTCGCGCGCGATGCGGGCGCGTTCGGCGAGCGTCGCGAGCTCGACTTCGTAGTCCTGGCGATCGGCAAGATCGCGGTTGCGCGCCTCGAGCGCGAGGGCTCGTTCCTGCAGCTCGTCGCGGGTGCGGCGCATGCGCCGCTGCTCGCGCTCCAACTGGGCGGTGCGTAGCGATAGCAAGGTGGCGGCAACCGAAAGGATGGCGGTTAACAGCAGCGTTCGGGTGGTGAGCACGCCACCACGAAGGTCCGCGACAAGCGCGCAGACAAACACGGCGCCAATCGCCAGCGCGGGCCAGATTCGTTCACGGCGAACGCGTCGCGCGATGTCATAGAGAGCGAGAGGCGCAAACGGCACAAACGGCGGCACGAAGACAGCCGCGATGATGCAGGCGTAGCTCGCGGCCTCGCTCACACGGCGGGCGCGGTTTCCCTGTGCGACCTCGGCCAGCGAGGTGGCAATAACGCCAAGGCAAAACGCCGCGACCAAGCGGGCATCCACAGCAAGACCCATGGCGGCCGCAATACAGCACGCCAGCACGATCGATTTGTCGAAAAGCCTGTTCATACGGGTATTGTACGCGAAGCCGCGCGTGGTGGAGGGACCGCCTGCGCAACCGTGACATTCCTCCCGCGCGGCAAATCGGGGGCGCCGGTTGGGCCACGCGGCCAAGCCCCACACTCGTGACAAAGCTCACTGGTGCGCGCCGGCGGCTCCTGCGATGATGCAATCGTACCGGGCCGCAATCAACGGAAGGGCCACCTCATGACAGACATCGTCCACGTCGAAAACCTCGTCAAGCGCTACGACGATCTTATCGCGCTCGACCACTTTAACCTGAGCATCGCCCCCGGCGAGATCTTTGGCCTGCTGGGCCCCAACGGCTCGGGCAAGACCACGTCCATCAACTGTATTCTGCAGCTGCTCGCCTACGACAAGGGCACCATCGAGCTGTTCGGCGAGCCCATGACGCCCGCCCGCTACGACCTCAAGCGCCGCATCGGTGTGGTGCCGCAGCAGGTGGCGGTGTTCGACGAGCTCACCGTGCGCGAGAACATCGATTATTTCTGCAGTCTCTACGTCAACGACCGTAAGCGCCGCCGTGCGCTGGTGGACGAGGCGATCAACTTTGTCGGGCTGGGTGACTTTACCAAGTTCCGCCCCGGTAAGCTCTCGGGCGGCCTGGCGCGTCGCCTCAACATCGCCTGCGGTATCGCGCACAAGCCCGAGCTCATCTTTTTTGACGAGCCCACGGTGGCGGTCGACCCGCAGAGCCGCAACGCCATCCTGGAGGGCATCTGCCGCCTGCGCGACGAGGGCGCCACGGTGGTGTATACCAGCCATTACATGGAGGAAGTCGAGCAGATTTGCAGCCGCATCATGATCATGGACGGCGGCCGCGTGCTGGCGCAGGGCACCAACGACGAGCTCAAGCGCATGATTCAGATGGGCGAGCGCGTGACGGTCGAGGTCGGCGCCGTCGAGTCGGCCACGGTCGAGCGGCTGCGCGCCCTCGAGCACGTGCTTTTAGTCGAGCTGTCCGGCGGCGAGCTCGTCTGCACCTGCGAAGCGAGCCCGCATAACCTGGTCGACATCCTCGACACACTGCGCGCCGCCGACGTGGCGCTCGGCCGCGTGTGGAGCGAGCCGCCGACTCTCAACGACGTGTTCCTCGAGATCACCGGCCGCGAGCTGCGCGACTAGGGGGCAGCCATGTTCAACACCATTATCATTACGGTCAAGACGCTGCTGCGCCGGCCGAGCACGTGGGTTTGGGGCGCGATCTTTCCCGTCGCGCTTTCCACGATGTTCATGTTTATGTTTGCGAACCTCAGCTCCGACGGCAAGATCGACCCGGTGCCGGTGGCCGTTGTCGCTGACGAAGCCTGGGACGCCTCGACCTTTAAGGATGTGGCGACGTCGCTTGCCAAGGAGGGCGACGACCAGCTGCTCGAGATCCACGAGTGCGAAGACTTGGCTGCCGCGCGCAAAGCGCTCAAGGCCGGCGAGGTCGCGGGCATCTATACGGTCGACGATTCGGGCGCACCCAAGCTCACGCTGCTATCGAGCTACGACAGCTCGCGTGCCTCGTCGGTGCTCACCGATCGCAGCATTCTGGAGACGGTGGCAAGCTCGTATACGCAAAATGCCGAGCTCATGTCCCAGATTGCCCA
>DXLT01000114.1:2350-4569 GCA_019414555.1 Collinsella sp. | reverse complement strand
CATTAGCGGTGTTTGGCGGGCAGAAAGGCTTGCCGACGGGTGACGCCGAGGCGCTGAGCAGGTGCGACAGCTGGATGGTCGGCTACGGCCGCCTGCTTGATGCGGCAATTGCCGAGGCGCGAGCCCAGGAGCTGTTGCGTGTGCCCGAGGGTGCACGGACATTTGGCTCGGTGCTCGGTGTGCCCGGCGCCGGTGCCGCCGGTGGTCTGGGAGCAGCGCTGTTGGCACTCGGTGCCGAGTTGCGCTCGGGCGTGGAGACGGTGCTCGACCTCGTGGGGTTTGACGAGCGCGTGCGCGATGTCGACCTCGTCATAACGGGCGAGGGCAATATGGATGAGCAGTCCGCCGCCGGTAAGGCGCCGGTGGGCGTGGCCCGTCGTGCGAAGCGATATGGCAAGCCGGTGATTGCTGTCGTGGGCGGTCGCGCTGATAACCTGGATGCGGTGTATGGGCAAGGCATCGACCTTGTACTGCCGATTTGCCGCAAACCCATGGGCCTGGAACAGACACTCGATCCGCAAGAAGCCACAACCAACCTCATCTGCGCCGGCGAAGCGGCCGCTCGATCCTACGACCTTGGCCGTATCTAAAACCCATCCCCTCGATAAGTCGCGGTGAAATACGGAGCGTTTTTGCCTTTAAGGGGCCAATTCAGTCCGTATTCCACCGCAACTTCGAGAATGGCCATTCGAGGTTGGCCGCCTTGTGCCTTGGGTCGGACCGTTTGCCACGAAATGCGACCATCTACTACGTTAAACCGGCCACCTTCGACCATCCCGGAATTTGCAAAAACAAAACCGCAGGTAGAAAGCTTGCCGATTTTCGAAAAGCCGGCTATGGTTGACCCCTGCGGCCTAAACGTAGTAGATGGGCCCTTTCTGTGGTGCGGCACCAAGCCGGTCATTTTGGGATCGGACTATTTTGACTACTCATTGGCTGCTCTGGCAATCGGGCTGCAAAAGTAGTCAAAAAAGCTCCGTCCCAAATTAGCTACCTTGCTCTGGCGGGCGGGAGCAGGTAAGATATACCGAGCGCCTAGCGCGTTCGATGGGTTCGGATGACGACATGTTCCGAATCTGGTCAGGTCCGGAAGGAAGCAGCCATAAGGAGCCTCTGTCGGGCATCCGAATCCATCGAGCGCACGGGCGTTTTTTGGTGCCGCGACATGGCCCGGCCGGCGGCGAGGTGTTTGGTGTCTCGCTGGTCCTCGGCTTCGCCTGCGGGATCGCTCGACTACCAAACACCTCGCCGCCGACCGGGCCCCGTCGTCCAAAAATCATCCGTAAAGGCGCGTTTATCTAATTTAAATCTATCCCTTGTGGAATGCGGCTTGCTGGTGTTGTCTGGGCATTGATGGCTATGTGGTTCAAGAGGCGGCGGTGCTGTTGCTTGAATTTTTGCAGTTAAAGAGGCCCGTTTCCCTGGGTTGGGGAAACGGGCCTCTTTTCTCTCTGGGTTTGTGGATTGGCGAAGGTGGTATGCTCTGGCAGCTATTTTGAGTTCCTGATGCGGCGTGTGGCTGTGGCGGTTATTCCGAGGCCTGCGGCGGCGACTGCTGCGAGTGCGATTGCGCTCGGCGCTGTGTCGCCTGTGTTTGCGAGCTTGCCGGTGGTCGTATTTGCTTGCTTGGTGGAGCTCGATGGAGCGTCTTTGCCGGTCGCGGGCGAGCTGGCGGGCTGCGCCGTCTCGGCCGGTTGCACTGAGCTGGAGGGTTTTGTCGTCTCGGTCGGTTTCGTTATCTCGGGCGAGGTGGCCTTGTCTGCCGCGGCCTTTGCCTCTTCGTATGCCTTGCAGGCGTCGTCATAGGCCGCTTGCGCCTTTTCCAAATCGCCGAGGAGCGCATTTCGCTTGGCTATGTCCTCGTCGATGTGGGCTTTAGCTTCCTTTGCCTCACTTTCGAAATTCTGAACCTGTTTTTCCTGGCTTTCGAGCCGGCGTTGGTAGCGGTGAAGATCATCTTCACAAGATTCTTCTCGCCTTTCTGCCGTCATGATCTCCATGCGCAACTGCTTAATATGCTCCTTAATAGCTGTGCTGGGCTCCTCGCCGCCGAGTGCTTCAAGTGCCTTATCTAATTCTGCCTGAAGGCCGCTTGTCCGGTTGTGGGCCTCATCGTATTTGGCTTGGGCTGCATCGACGTTCGCTTGCATGGCGGGAAGGGGCTCCCTCCGTTTGGCGGCTTCCGCCACCACCATGTCGTAGAGTTCTTGAAATGCGGC
>DXLT01000114.1:0-2340 GCA_019414555.1 Collinsella sp. | reverse complement strand
CTCGGGACTTGCGGCGTCTTTTGCGGCCTCGAGGTTTTTGAGCGCTTCCTGCATGGCTGCATACGCTTTTTCTTTTGCGGCGGCCGCGTCTTCCGTCTGCAAGGCAACTGCACCGGTGGGGGCGCTGGTTTCTGCCGCGATCGCCGTTACGGGGGCGATTCCCGCGACAAGTGCCGCGGAAAGGGCGATGCCCACAGTTGCTCGTCTTGCTCTTCTTGCGAGAATGTCGTTCATCTCGGCACCTCATTTCAAGGGTCGGCGACTAACTTGGTAGCACTAATGTAAGTATACCATGCTAGTTGACCCGACACTGGCTGGGTGTGCGCGTATACCCCTCTGAAAACTGAATCCCGTTAGAAATGACGAGTTGTTTACGCTTCTTTTGGGGTGGCGGTACTATCATGGTTCGAATTGAATGTGGATGATGATAGGGAGCGCCTATACATGATTGAGCTGCTCGGGCGTTTTGGTGGCAAGTTTCGCCGGTATATGGTGATTGGCCCAGCGTGCAAGCTGATCGAAGTGATTTTTGACCTGCTGACGCCGTTGGTGATTGCCCAGATGATCGATAAGGGTATTGGCGCACACGATGTGAACGCTGTCGTCCACTACGGCATGGTGCTCGCCGCCATGGCCGTGATCGGCATCTCGTTTACGCTCGTCTGCCAAAAGATGGCGGCGCTCACCTCGCAGGGCATGGGTACCGATATCCGCGGCGCGCTCTACGAGCACATCAACAAACTGAGCTATGCCGAGCTCGACCGCTTTGGCACGCCGTCGCTCATCACGCGCATTACCAACGACGTCAATCAGGTGCAGCTGGCCGTGGCGCTGGGCGTACGCATGCTCATCCGCTGGCCCTTCTTGGCGGTGGGCTCTATGTGCGCGGCCCTTGCCATCGACCTTAAGCTCGGCATGATCTTTTTGATTTGCACGCCCGCTATCGGCCTGGTGTTTTGGTTTGTCATGGCGCGCTGCATTCCGTATTACAGGCAGCTGCAGGCAAAGCTCGACCGCATCGCGCTTATCTGCCGCGAGGGGCTTTCGGGCGCCCGCGTTGTTCGCGCCTTTGTGCGTGAGGACCACGAGCGCGAGCGTTTTGCCCAAGCCGCCGATGACCAGGCCAATACTGCCATCGCGGTGGGCAAGCTCTCGTCGATCCTTAACCCCGTCACGTTTCTTGTGATGAACCTGGGCGTGTGCGCCATCCTGTGGGTGGGCGGCATACAGGTCAACGTGGGCGAGCTTACGCAGGGCCAGGTCATGGCGTTCGTCAACTACATGACGCAGACCCTGACCTCCATCGTGTACGTCGCCAACCTGGTCGTGGTCTTTACCAAGGCGAGCGCGAGTGCTTCGCGTATCAACGAGGTGCTCAACTGCGAGCCGAGCATCACCGACGAGAACAACGAGCCGGTCGCACTGCCCCAGGCACCCGCGACGGACGTCGACGCCCCGGTCTCTGCGCTGGGCTTGAGCCATGCGAGCTTCTCGTTTGGCGCCGGCGCTGCCAACGCCGTCAACGATGTGACCCTGGAGCTGCCGCTGGGCAAGACGCTCGGCATTATCGGCGGCACGGGCAGCGGTAAGTCGACGCTCGTCTCGCTCATCCCGCGCCTGTACGATGCGAGTACCGGCAGCGTGAGCGTGATGGGCGCCGACGTGCGCACCTGGCCGCTCGACCAGCTGCGCCGTGTGGTCGCGACCGTTCCACAGCGCGCGTCGCTGGTGAGCGGCACCATCCGCAGCAACCTGACCTGGCGCGACGAGGCTGCGACCGACGAGGAGCTCTGGGTGGCGCTCGACATGGCGCAGGCGAGCGAGTTCGTGCGCAACAAGCCGCAGGGGCTCGATGCCCCGGTCGAGGCGGGCGGTAAGAACTTCAGCGGTGGCCAACGCCAGCGCCTGACCATCGCGCGCGCCCTGGTGGGCTCGCCTCAGATATTGATCATGGACGATTCTGCCTCGGCGCTCGACTTTAAGACCGACGCGGCGCTTCGCCATGCCATCCGCGAGCGCAGTGTGCGCGGTGCCGCCGAGGGCGGGCTGCCGCTGACTACGGTGATCGTAAGCCAGCGCGTTTCGACCGTGCGCGACGCCGATATGATCTGCGTACTTGACCACGGTTCGGTCGCGGGCCTGGGCGCGCACGATGAGCTCTACACGACCTGCCAGCTCTACCGCGAGATTTGCCAGTCGCAGCTTCGCCGCGAGGAGCTCGAGGGTCAGCAGGGGAGTACGGCGCCCGCGCCCGCCCCAGGCGCCCCGACCGTCCCCACATCCGTCTGCGCAAAGGAGGGCTGCTAAATGAATCCGTATACTTCTTCCGGTTCGGTCGCC
>DXLT01000113.1:3592-4578 GCA_019414555.1 Collinsella sp. | reverse complement strand
CCTTGAGCACCTTGCAGGCCTGGGCGCCGGAGTAGTCGAACTCGCAGGCCTGGCCGATGACGATGGGGCCCGAACCAATGACGAGGATACGCTTGATGTCAGTACGTTTCGGCATGTTAGTTCTCCTCGGTCTCAGCGGTCTCGAACTCAGCAAAGTTCCAGCCGGCAAGGCGGTCCTTCGCGGTGTCGATGTCCAGGTAGTTCTCCTCGCCGTCCATGAGTCGCGTAAAGGCGGTAAAGAGATAGTGGGCATCGGTGGGGCCAGGCGAGGCCTCGGGGTGGTACTGGACCGAGAAGCACGGTGCGTCGAGCAGCTGGATGCCCTCGGCGGTGCCGTCGTTGAGGTTCACATGTGTCAGGCGAATGCGACCAAAGCGCTCGTTCATCACGACCGGCGCGATTCCGCGGCGCACCCAGACGCGCAGATCTCCATCGGCCGCATGCTCGGTCTCGCCGCCGGAAAGCTCGGGGACAAGCTTGCCCAAGCTGGGGAACAGCAGGCCAAAGCCATGGTTTTGCGCGGTGATCTCCACACGGCGGCTTACCAGGTTCATAACCGGCTGGTTGCCACCGCGGTGACCGAACTTAAGCTTTTCCATCTGGGCGCCGCAGGCCAGGCTGATCATCTGGTGACCAAGACAAATACCAAAGACCGGCACCTTGCCGATCAGCTGCTGCACCTGCTCGTAGGTCTCCACCACGGCGTCGGGGTCGCCGGGGCCATTGGACAAAAAGACGCCGTCGGGATTCATGTCGAGCACCTGCTGGGCAGGCGTGTCCCACGGCACGACGGTAAGGTCGCAGCCGGCGCGGACCAGCCCCTCCAGAATGCCGCGCTTCACACCGCAGTCGTATGCGACCACTTTGTGACGGGCAGGAGCGGCAGCCGAAAGCGCAAAGTCATGCGTGGCAGGCAGGTCGGCGGCCACAAACTCGTGAGGTACGGGGCAACTTACGGTCTTGACCAGGTTCTCGCCTACCAGCGT
>DXLT01000113.1:0-3582 GCA_019414555.1 Collinsella sp. | reverse complement strand
CGTGGGCGCTGCGGCCAGACGCTCGGCAAGCTCGTCGACGTCGAAGATCTCGGTCGAGATAATGCCCATCTTGGAACCATTGTCGCGCAGATGGCGCACCAGAGCGCGGGTGTCGACGCCCTCGATAGCGACGATGCCGTGGGCGCGCAGATACTCCGGCACGCTGACGGCCGAGCGCCAGTTAGAAGGCGTGGTGCACATGTCGCGAACGATCATGCCGCGCATAGCCGGAGCGCTCGCAGGGCGCACGGCGTCGCCGGGGAAGGCCGACTGGACGTCGGTCTCGTCGATACCGTAGTTGCCGATCTGCGGATAGGTCATGGTTACGATTTGGCCGGCATAACTCGGGTCGGTCATGACCTCAAAGTAGCCCTCGAGCGAGGTGTTGAAGCAAACTTCGCCGGTCGCGGTGCCCTCAGCGCCGCATGCACGTCCATAAAAAATGGTCCCATCCTCAAGATACAGGATGCAGGGACCGCAGGTGCCCTTGCTGGTTTTGGCCAGCATGCGCTGGCAAAGTTCGCTGGGCGCGAAGGTGCGGGCGGCAGTGCCCGTGGTATGGTTGTTCGCCATAATTCTCCTTCCCGGTCTCACAGGACCGGCTTAAAGGTATGTGGTTAGGCCTCGCGGTATTGTAACCGCAAGCATGCCTCATGGCGTTAATTTCATCGAAATGTTTACGAAATGATAATTATGACTTTCTATGCATAATGATTTTTTAATCCCCGTCCCAGAAAAATCATCCCGCGTGGGCTTGTGGCTCACGCGGGATGATGGCCTCTTACTTTTTCTTGTCCTGCTCCAGCAGTTCGGACGGTGTGCGATCGGGCTTGCCGCCGCGGAAAATCTCGCGGCCATGCAGACGATGCTCCAGGTCACGTTCGGCCTTTTCCTCGTCAATCTTGGTCTGGCTCACCACCGGGTCCTCAATCAACGACGACACCGAGTTCACCTGCTTCTGAATGCGCTCGGCGATGGTGTCATCCATACTCACGATGCGCATCTTCCAGTCGATACTCGTGGCGTTGGATGAGCTCTTGGTCCACACGAACGTCAAAATGGCGCTCTGGTGGCCGCGCGCGGGGAACATGCCAAAGAAGGAATCGTGCTGAATGTTGCTATCCTCGTCGATATAGGCGTGAACGTTATACACCACGCGGTCGATCTTATCGTTGAGCAACGCGTTGGTCGCAAGCGCCGCGGCCTGAATCTGCCCGTTGGACAGCAGCTCGAGCTCGTTGGCAGACGATGTGTCCAACACCGTCACCTCGACCGTGCCCGTGCGTTCATCGGCTTCATCGACGGTAAAGTCGAGCGGGAACTGCGTAAAGCCGTTGCCCCATTCAAGTCCACCCTTCAGCGCCGTCGAAACGGTATCGACCGAAACGCTCTCGGACAGGTTGGCGGTGTTCAGACGACGCATCACGCCGTAGCCAATCTGCATGCCCACGATCAGCACCAAAATACCGATGACCACGGCCATCGCGGTCTTCGTAATGGTATGGCTCACCTGCGAGCCCGAAGGATCGTCCTCGGACAGCGGGTCGATATGTTTTGCCTGGCTCGCGCGGTCCTCGCTGCGCAGCTGCGCTAGCGCCGCTTTGTCACCGCGCTTGGCCGCAGCCTCCTTCTCACGCATGCGCTCGGTACGCTTTTTGGCGAGCGTGGGATCCAAGACGCCGGATGCATCGATTTCGGAGAATAACTCCGTCACTTCTTCCGGAGTCAAAGGGTTCTTGTCAGCCATAAACTTCCTGTCATATCAATCAGTCGAGCTCGTGCGCACGCGCACCTTCGAACTGCATTCGATAGTAACGGGCATAGGTGCCGCCACGGGCGAGAAGCTCCTCGTGCGTGCCACGCTCCACAACGCGACCATGCTCAACGGTCGCAATCTCATCGGCGTGTTTAATGGTCGAGAGACGGTGGGCGATGATGATTGTGGTACGGCCGCGTGCC
Source organism: Collinsella sp. (assembly GCA_019414555.1). Taxonomy (GTDB): domain Bacteria; phylum Actinomycetota; class Coriobacteriia; order Coriobacteriales; family Coriobacteriaceae; genus Collinsella. The sequence goes on along the minus strand of DXLT01000113.1, from coordinate 1,623 downwards.
AGCTCTTCGAGCGACTCCTGCACCGCCTCCTCGCTCTCGTTATCCAAAGCACTCGTCGCCTCGTCCAAGATCAAGATTTTGGGATTCTTGAGAAACACACGCGCGATGGCAACGCGCTGCTTCTGTCCGCCCGAAAGACGGCTGCCGCGCTCGCCCACGACCGTGTCATAACCCTGTGGAAGCGACTCGATAAAGGCATCGATGTTGGCGCGACGGGCCGCCTCGGCGATCTCTTCCGCCGTAGCGCCCGGCTTGCCGTAGGCGATGTTCTCGCCAATCGTACCGTCAAACAGATAGACATCCTGCTGCACCAGGCCGATGGCGCGACGCAGGCTCTGCTGTGTCACATCACGCACGTCCTGGCCGTCGATGCTAATGGAGCCGGCAGCCACGTCATAAAAGCGCGGCAGCAGCGAACAGGTCGTGGACTTGCCGCCGCCCGAAGGGCCAACCAAAGCGATGGTCTGCCCGGGCTTGATGGACAGATTCATATGGTCGATAACGGGACGCTCTTCGGCATCGCCCTCGCCCAGCTCAACGTCCTCGTAGTTAAAGCACACGTCGTGATACTCCACGGCGCCGGCAGTCACCTGCAGATCCGTAGCGCCCGGCTTGTCCTGGATATCCGGCGCGGTCGAGAGCACCTCGTCCATGCGCTTAAAGCCGGCGATGGCCTTCTGATACGTTTCGGCCGAATTGACGAGTGTCTCGAGCGGCGTGCAGAACAGCGAAATATAGAGTGCAAAGGTCGCCATATCGACCGCCTGCAGCTGCCCCTGGGCGACCAGCCAGCCGCCCAGCAGCACCACGATCACATAGAGCACACCCGAAAGCAGGCCATACGTCGCGGTATAGACGCCCATGGCGTGATACATGTTCTCCTTGGACGAAAGATAGCGATTGTTTGAGGCGCGGAACTTGAAGCGTTCGGTCTCCTCATTGGCAAAGCTCTTGACCACGCGCATGCCCGCCAGCGAATCCTGCAGCTGCGCATTGATGCCGCTGATCTTTTTGCGGTTGTCGCTAAAGACCTCGCGCATGCGCATGTTCTGCCAAAACATGATGGCCGAAAACGCCGCCGTCACCACGGCCATGGCGAGCGCCAGCACCGGGGCGATGGTAAAGAGGATCACAAACGAGCCGATAATCTCGATGCCGCAGATGATGATCCACTCGGGCACGTGATGCGCCGCCTCGCAGATATCGAACAGGTCGTTGACCACGCGGCTCATCATGTCGCCCGAGCTGTTGCGGTCGAAGTACGCAAAGCTGAAGCGCTCATACTGGTCGAACAGGTCCTCGCGCATCTTGGACTCCATGCGCGCACCCATCACGTGACCCCAATAGCTCACAAAATAGCGGCAGGCGCAGCGGACGGCATACATCAGCACCAAGCCCACCGCAATCATGCCGAGCGCCTGCATAATGACAGCCTGACCCTGAGTAAAGAGCCCACCGGTCAAATTGCGCAGAATAATAGGAAACGCAAGGTCAATGGCGGCAAGCACCAGAGCACAAACAGTATCAGCAACAAAAAGCCCCATCTGGGGCTCGTAATACGAGAGAAACCTTTTCAGCATGTGATCCTCAAAGAAATATCAGCAACGTAAGGCCCTGGGACAA
>DXLT01000112.1:3507-4579 GCA_019414555.1 Collinsella sp. | reverse complement strand
ACCCTCGTTCGGTCAGACGCGCTGCCGCGTTTTGTTTTTGTGCCGTATAATGTCCACTACCTATGACGCGATACAAAAGAAAGGTGTTTGCCCATGCAGGCACAGAAGGCGGAGGGAACCCGCGACCTTATCGGCGCCGAGATGCGCGCCTGGCAAAAGATGCAGCAGATTGCGGCCGGCGTGTTCGAGCCGTTTGGTTTTAAACCCATCGAGACGCCCGCGATCGAGCAGGTTGACGTGTTTGTCCACGGTATCGGCCAGTCGACCGACGTCGTGCGCAAGGAAATGTTCCGCGTGTTCAGCGGTGCCAACCTGGAGCGCGTCTTTACCGAGGGCACCGACACCAAACTCAAGCCCAAGCAGCGCCTGGCACTTCGCCCCGAGGGCACGGCCGGCGTGGTGCGCGCCGTCGTCGAGAACAATCTGGTGCCCCAGGGCTCCACGCCGTTTAAGGCTTACTACGCCGAGGCCATGTTCCGCGGCGAGCGTCCCCAGAAGGGCCGCCTGCGCCAGTTCCACCAGGTGGGCATCGAGTGGCTCGGCGCTCCCGATCCGGCGGCAGACGCCGAGTGCATCATTATGCTCATGGAGTTTTACAAGCGCCTGGGCTTCGATCTTTCCAAGCTTCGTCTGCTCATCAACTCGATGGGTGACGCCCAGTGCCGTCCGGCTTACCGCGAGCAGGTCAAGCAGTTCATCCTCGATCACGCAGACGAGATGTGTGACGAGTGCCGCGAGCGCGCCGAGCTCAACCCGCTGCGTGCCTTCGACTGCAAGAACGACCACTGCCGCGAGATCATGGCCGAGGCTCCGCTGATGGGTGACAACCTGTGCGATGAGTGCCGCGAGCACTACGAGCAGGTCAAGCGCTATCTGGATGCCGCCGGTATCGAGTATGTCGAGGATCCCACCCTGGTGCGCGGCCTGGACTACTACACCCGTACCGTCTTTGAGGTCGAGGCTCCCGGTGCCGGTGTCGGCTCCATCGGCGGCGGCGGCCGCTATGATGGCCTCGTCGAGCTCGAGGGCGGCAAGCCCACGGCAGGCGTCGGCTTCGCCGTCGGTTTTGAGC
>DXLT01000112.1:2657-3497 GCA_019414555.1 Collinsella sp. | reverse complement strand
GCAGCGACCTGGGTGCCGAGGAGGTCCCGTGCGTCTACGTCGCCAATGCCGGCAAGGAGCTGCGTCAGAACGTCTTTGCCATTACGCAGGAGCTTCGCGCCGCAGGTATCGTGACCGAGGCCGACTATCAGGGTCGTTCGCTCAAGGCCCAGTTTAAGCAAGCCGATAAGGTAGGCGCCAAGCTCATCTTGGTCCTGGGTGGCGACGAGCTTGCCGCCGGCAAGGTCAAAGTGCGCGACATGCAGAGCCATGACGAGGTGCTCGCCGATCTGGACAACGTCGTCGAGGCGGTTCGCGAGCGCCTGTAGCGCATCTTTTTGAGCTTCGGGCCTGCTAACGTGCCCTGCTCATGGAGAGCGATTGTTACGGGGGTGTTTCGCTTTTATGCGGAATGCCCCCGTTTACGTATGCCGCCCACCGAGAAATACGACCATTTAGGGCAAAAACCTTTGCAATGCAGAAAATACTTTTGTGTGGTAAAGCGCAATCAGTGTCGAAAGTATTTCTCAAGCGCCTATAATGAATACCGCATGTTACGTGCATAGAAGGAGGAATGGGAGGAAACGTGGCTGAGAACCTAAGCAACCAGTCTGTACCCGAAGCCGCGGCGCGCGTCGCTGCCGTGGTCAACCGCCTCGTTAACCGAATCGGCTCGAATGCCGAGTCCAGGGAGCGTCTCGCCGAGATCGAGATCCCCGAGGAGCTGCGCGACAATCTGGCGCTGTTCTTGCGCCTGGAGCGCCGTGTGCTTAGCGAGTATGATCCCGAGATCGCGGACCTGTTCGACAAGATTTTGACAGCCGAGATTGTGGTCAATGCCGGCAACCCCGGTACCTGCGC
>DXLT01000112.1:0-2647 GCA_019414555.1 Collinsella sp. | reverse complement strand
ACGAAGCCGTCGACGAGCAGGGCGTGCCCACCGCCGACGAGCCCACTGCCGTGGCATTTCGTGAGGTCGTCGATTTGATCGACAGCCTGCCGCTGGATAAGCAGCAGGTCATCGTTCGCGCCTTTACGAGCTTTTTCCATCTGGCAAACCTGTCGGAGGAGAACTACCGTGTGGCGCAGCTGCGCGAGCGCGAGGCCGGTGCGTCGACCGATACCGAGGTCGATCCTGCCAACGAGCTTACCGTTGCCTATCACCAGCTGGTGAATGAGCTGGGTGTCGAGGGTGCCAACGAGCTGCTCGACAAGCTCGAGTTCCACCCTGTCTTTACCGCACATCCCACCGAGGCCCGTCGTAAGGCCGTCGAGGGCAAGATCCGCCGTATCTCCAACCTGCTGGAGGAGCGTCCGCGTCTGGGCGGCTCCGACCTGGTGGAGAACGAGCGCCATATGCTGCAGGAGATCGACGCCCTGGTGCGTACGAGTCCCATCGCGCTCAAGAAGCCCACGCCGGTCGAGGAAGCCGATACCATCATCGACATCTTCGATAACACGCTGTTCGACGTTATCCCCGTTATCTATCGTCGTTTTGACGATTGGGTGCTGGGCGACAAGGCCGGTACTGTGCCGCCGCTGTGCCCGGCGTTCTTCCATCCCGGCAGCTGGATCGGTTCCGACCGCGACGGTAACCCCAACGTCACCGCCAAGGTGAGCCGTGAGGTCGCCGCCAAGTACTTTACGCACATGGTGCTCAAGCTCGAGGACAAGTGCCGCCACATCGGCCGCAACCTCACGCTCGAGGCTACCTACAGCAAGCCGTCGGCCGAGCTCATTAACCTGTGGAACCATCAGGTCGAGATGAGCCCTCGTTACACGGCCCGCGCCGAGCTGATCTCCGAGCACGAGCCGCATCGCGCCGTCATGCTCGTCATGGCCGACCGCCTGAACGCCACCGTCCGTCGTATCACCGACACCATGTACCACAGCGCCGATGAGTTCCTGGAGGACCTGCGCGTCGTCCAGCGCTCGCTGGCCGCCTGCGGTGCCGTCCGTGCTGCCTACGGCCCGGTCCAGACCATCATCTGGCAGGTCGAGTCCTTCGGCTTCCATATGGTCGAGATGGAGTTCCGTCAGCACTCCGTGGTGCATGCCCGCGCCCTTAAGGATATCCACGAGAACGGTATCCATGGCGACCTGCAGCCCATGACGCGCGAGGTCATCGATACCTTCCGCGCTATCGGCTCCATCCAAAAGCGCTACGGCAAGAAGATGGCGCACCGCTACATCATCTCGTTTACCAAGAGCGCTCAGCATGTGGCCGACGTCTTTGAGCTGGCGCACCTGTCCTTTGCACACGAGGAGGATGTCCCCGAGCTCGACGTGATCCCGTTGTTCGAGCAGCTCGAGGACCTCGAGGGCTGCGTCGACGTGCTCGATCAGATGCTTACGCTGCCCGTGGTGCAAAAGCGCCTTGCCCAGACCAACCGCCGCATGGAGGTCATGCTGGGCTATTCCGACTCTTCCAAGGATGCCGGTCCTACCACGGCCATGCTCGCGCTGCACTCCGCGCAGGAGCGCATCGCCAAGTGGGCAGAGAAGAACGATATCGACCTGGTGCTCATGCACGGTCGCGGCGGTGCCGTGGGCCGTGGCGGCGGCCCGGCCAACAAGGCCGTGCTGGCGCAGCCCAAGGGTTCGGTCAACTGCTTCTTTAAGCTTACCGAGCAGGGCGAGGTCATCTTTGCCCGTTACGGTAACCGCACGCTGGCTCAGCGCCATGTTGAGTCCGTTGCTGCCGCAACGCTTTTGCAGTCGGCCCCGAGTGTCGAGAAGACCAACACCGAGACCACGCAGAAGTTCTGGGATATGGCCGAGAAGCTCAACACCGCAAGCCACGAGCGCTATCTGGACCTGCTGAACACCGAGGACTTTACGCCATGGTTCTCGACCGTGACGCCGCTGACCGAGGTCGGTCTGCTGCCGATCGGCTCGCGTCCCGCCAAGCGCGGCCTGGGTGCCAAGTCGCTCGACGACCTGCGTACCATTCCGTGGATCTTCAGCTGGAGCCAGGCACGCATTAACCTGGCCGCTTGGTACGGCCTGGGCACCGCCTGCGAGCAGTTTGGCGATCTGGACCAGCTTAAGGCTGCCTACCAGGAGTGGCCGTTCTTCCGCACCTTTATCGACAACATCGAGATGTCGATCGCCAAGACCGACCAGCGCATCGCCAAGATGTATCTGCACCTGGGCGATCGCCAGGATCTATCCGAGAAGGTCTTCACCGAGATGCAGCTCACTCGTAAGTGGGTCCTTGCCATCGTCGGTGATGAGTGGCCGCTGCAGCGTCGCCGCGTGCTCGGTTGCGCCGTCCGCGTGCGCAACCCCTACGTCGACGCCCTGTCCATCGCCCAGGTCCGCGCCCTTCGCGAGGTGCGTATGAACCAGGACGAGATGACCGAGGAGAAGAAGGCCGAGTACATGAGCCTGATTCTTTCGACTGTGACCGGCGTCTCGGCAGGATTGCAGAACACGGGGTAATCGATAGCCCTGTAGTCGTCCGGGCCCGCCATTAGTTTACTTTTAGGCACGTCCTCGGACATGCAAGAAGCCCTCGCTGCGCACTTCGTGCGGCGAGGGCTTCTTGCGTCCTG
>DXLT01000111.1:2942-4630 GCA_019414555.1 Collinsella sp. | reverse complement strand
GGTGTTGGTCATGTGCTTCTTTTTGCAGACGTTGACGTTGATGTCCTCCGTCTTGGGCGAAACTCCGACCACCATGCCCTCGTATACCTGCGTGCCCGGGTCGATGAAGAGGATGCCGCGGTCCTGCGCGTTGAACAGCCCGTAAGTGACCGCCTCGCCCGATTCGAAGGCGACGAGAGAACCTGTATCGCGGCGGCGGATGTCCCCTTTGTAGGGCTGATATTCAAAGAAGATGGAGTTCATGACCCCTTCGCCCTTCGTCGAGGTGAGAAATTCGCTCTTATATCCGAACAGCCCGCGGGCGGGAATGAGAAATTCGAGGCGCATGCGCGAGCCGACGGAATGGCTGCCGCTGCCGTAGGAAGACGAGGTGGCAAAGCGCGTGCCCGTCGGGGCGGCGGCAGATGCGACCTGATCATCGGTGATGGCGGCCATGGTGCCGGTGCCGGTAAGCTCGGCCTCGCGTCCGGTCGCCTCGTCACCGGCGCGCAGCAGGAGCGCGACGATGATAAAGCTTGCCAGCAGCGAGGAGCCACCCTGGCTCATAAAGGGCAGGGTGACGCCGGTCAGCGGGATCAGGCGGGTAACGCCGCCAACGATCAAGAACGCTTGGAAGCTGATAGCGGCCGTAAGACCGGTGGCGCTAAAGGCGGCAAGGTCGGACTTGGCACGGGCTGCCGTGGTCAGGCCACGTACGGCAAAGAGCATAAACAGGATAAGAACGGCGCCACCGCCCAAAAGGCCCATCTCCTCGCCGATAGCCGAGAAGATAAAGTCGGACTCGACGACGGGGATGTTGTTGGCCATGCCGTTGCCAATGCCGACGCCAACAAGGCCGCCGTCGGCCAGCGAGAAGAGGGACTGGACAATCTGGTAGCCCTGCCCCTGTGCATCCTTAAAGGGATCGGCCCAGATCTGGAAACGAACCTGGACGTGCGACAGGAACTTGTAAGCGCCCACGGCCCCCACGGCCAAGAGCACAAGGCCGATGATGACATACGAGAAGCGACCCGTGGCAACGTAGAGCATCAGCAAGAAGATGGTGTAGAACAGCAAGGCCGAGCCCAGGTCACGTTCGAAGACAACGACGAGCAGGCATACGCCCCAGACTGCGAACAGCGGCAGCAGCAGGCGCAGACGCGGAATCTTAAGACCCAAGATCTTGCGGTTGGAGATAGAGAGCAGTTCGCGGTTCTCGGCCAGGTAACCGGCTAGGAACAGCACGATAAAGACCTTGGCGAACTCGCCGGGCTGAATGGTAAAGCCGGCGATGCGAATCCACAGTTTAGAGCCCGAGATCGTGGTGCCGATAAAGATGGGCAGCATCAGCAAGATGATGCCGATGATGCCAAAGGTGTACTTGTAGCGCATGACCACGTCGAGGTTTTTGACCAGCGCAAGCGTCCCCACCATCAACGCCACCGAGATAAACAGGATGACGAGCTGCGAGATGGCGAGCGTGGGCGCCAAGCGCGTCACAAACGTGATGCCAATGCCCGAAAGAACAAAGACGATGGGCAGGATGGCCGGGTCGGCGCCGGGTGCCAGAATGCGCACGGCGATATGCGCCGCGGCGAAGGCGGCAAAGAGACCGATCGGAACGGCAAGTGTCTCAAACGAGATGGCGGCGCCTGCGGTGAGCACGTACATCGCATACAGCAGGATGACGGGGAACGCCGAGGCGATGA
>DXLT01000111.1:440-2842 GCA_019414555.1 Collinsella sp. | reverse complement strand
GCGGTGAGCACGTACATCGCATACAGCAGGATGACGGGGAACGCCGAGGCGATGAGCAAGAGCAGTTCGGTGTTGCGGCGACTCATAAGCGGCACTCCCTTTCTAATTCTTATCGGAGGCTTCGGCCTCGGCGGACTGTTCGGCGGTATTCTCGGAATCCGATTCGGAGGTCGAACCCTGGTCGGTGTTATTGCGGATCGTTTGCGCGTCGATCACCTGACGGGTCTGCTCCTCGTCGATCTGATGGCGGTACTTGGAGATGGTGTCCTGTGCGTCGTCGATGCTCGTCTGCTGAATACCTGCCTTAAGGCGATTTTGTGTGTCTTCGGGCAGGTCGGACAGTTTGATGGTGGTCGTGCTGTCGAGCCAGTGCAGCTTAAGGCCGAGCGGCTTGCCGGGAATGCCCCGGTAGACCGCGACGGTGTCCTTGTAGGTGCCCAGGTAGTACGAGCCGGTGATGCCTGCGTAGGCCCAGATGGCTGCCGCCAGCACAAAAGCGATGCCCAGTACGGTGGCAATGGTGATGTTGCGGCGGCGGACGCGCTTTGCCTCGCGCATGACGCCATCGTCGACCAGGTCAACGACAAGCACGGTGACGTTGTCATGCCCGCCGGCGACCAGTGCCGCGTCAACAAGGTTGTCGACGCAAATCTGCGCGGTCGAGGACTGCGTGGCGATGTTTTCGATATCGCTATCGGGAATCATGCTCGAAAGACCGTCCGAGCACAGGATCAGGCGGTCGCCTTCCTCGATATGCAGGGTAAAGTGGTCGGCATACATTGCGGGATCCGAGCCCAGCGCGCGGGTGATGACCGAGCGGTTGGGGTGGACGCGAGCCTCGTCTGCCGTAATCTCGCCGGCGTCCACGAGCTCCTCCACATAGGAGTGGTCGCGGGTCACGCGGATGAGCGTGCCCTCGTGGAGCAGATAGGCGCGCGAGTCGCCCACGTGGGCGATAGCGAGCATGTCGTTTTCGATATAGGCGCAGGTTGCCGTGCAGCCCATGCCAGGCTTGCCAAGCCCGTTGAGCGCAGCCTCGATGACCGCGGCGTTTGCAGCTTCGACGGCGGCCGCCAGTCGTGCGGCGTCGGCTGCCTGCGGCGCTGTCTTGGCAATGGTCTCGACGGCGATGGAGGAGGCTACCTCACCGGCGGCGTGGCCGCCCATGCCGTCGCATACGCAAAAGAGCGGCGATTGCACCAGATAGGAGTCTTCGTTATGCGGGCGCACACAGCCAACATCGGAGCGGGCGCCCCACATGAGCTGCGTGGTCGTGCCGGCGTCGTAGGTCGAGTCAGTCTCGACGCGCTCGTCGGTCAGCGGCTCAAAACTCATGGTCGAGCCGGGGTCCTTAAGCTTGGCCTCCACGGCGGCAACGTCAATCTCGGCCGTATCGCCGGGCGAGACGGTGTCGGCATCGTTGCTCGGGTCGTTGACGTTGGGCGTGGCGGGCTCTTCGGTTGTACGGTCGACAGGCTCGTCGTCTTGCGGGGCGACGGCTGCAGACTCGGGCGTCGCGAAGTGCGCGGGCGCGGGCGTGCCGTGGGATTGGGAGACATCCTCCGTCGTTGCTGCGGGTACGTCTTCGGTTACAGACTGCATGGCTTCGGGCGCCGCCGCGGGTTCCGGTGCAGATGCGGACTCGGGTGCTGCGGCGGGTGCCGGCGCTACGGGAAACACCGGTGCCGCGGGCTCGGGAGCCGCAAATACCGCGGAGCTCTCGGTAATCGCCGTGGCGACGGGTTCGGCAAAGTGAGCCGGCGCGGGCATGTCTTGCGGGACCGCGGGCTGCTCGGTAGCGGCGTGCACGCCGATGGGGGTGTTACCGCCGTCAGCGTTGTCCTCGGTATCCTCGTCGTCGGTCAGCGTCGGATATTCTTGCGTTACATGCGAAAGAGGCAGGGAGAACACAGTGTCCTCGGGCTCCACGGGCGCATGGCCCGCCGGGGCGGCATGAACCGGCGCGGTCGCGGGGGCGGCCGACGTCTCTGGCATGGTTGCGGACTTGTTCTCCTCGTCGATCATCGACGGTTCACCTTCATGACCACGTCGCCAATCTGGACTTCGTCGCCCTCGCGCAGCGTTGCGGGTTCCACCAGCTGGCGGCCGTTGACGAGCGTGCCGTTAAGCGAGTTGAGGTCCTCGATAATAAGTGCCGGACCCTGCAGCGAAAAACGCGCATGCGAGGCCGAGACAAACGGTTCGTTGATGCAGATGTCCGACGACGGCGAACGGCCGACGATGACGGGGCCGAGCATATCCACGTGGATGCCGCGGATGCCGCGCGGGCCCTTGTCCACATCGATCGTCCAGATGGCCGAGTCGCGGCGCTGGCCGCGGACGAGCCCCACGCCGGTCTTCATGACGGCAAACAGGAAGATATAAAGCAGGACGACCAGGAC
>DXLT01000111.1:0-430 GCA_019414555.1 Collinsella sp. | reverse complement strand
ATGCGGCCTGCAAACAGGACGATATCGATGTTCATAAGCGACTATCCCCTAAATTCGAACGTGCTCAGGCCAAACGTCAGCAGGTCGCCGTTGCGCAGCGGGCAGCGCGTGATGCGACGGTTGTTGACGAGCGTGCCGTTGGTGGAGTTGAGGTCCTCGATCGACCAGTCCGAGCCGGTAAAGGTGAGCTGGGCGTGGCGGCGCGACACGTTGGGGTCGCGCAGGGCAATATCGGAAACTGAGCGCTCGCGACCGATAGTCACCTGTGCGGAGGTGATGGCGTGGCTCTCGCCGCTCACGACGTCGACGAGCTGGGCGAGCGGGCGCTGCGGGGCGCGAGTGCTCGCCATGTTGGAGGCGATGCCGGCTGCGGCGCCTAGGCCCACGGCGGCACCGGTCGCGGCGGCTCCGCCCATGCCGGCAAGCGCGT
>DXLT01000110.1:0-4632 GCA_019414555.1 Collinsella sp. | reverse complement strand
CCTACGACCAGTGGGGCGTCGAGCTCGGCAAGCAGCTTGCCAAGCAGATCACCCCTGCCTTCCACGACGATGCCGCCAAGGCCGAGCAGGACGCTTCGACCCAGGCGCTCATCGAGTTCTATCGCGCGCATCGCAAGTAGTCGCTGCTGTTAACGCATCGCGCCTTATAGTCAGGGGCCCGTATCCTATCGGATGCGGGCCCCTTTGCTTTGCCGTAGTCCCGGGGCGCACGGCCTTTGTGGAACATCGCTGGGGCGCCGCGCGCCGCGAGAACCCTGCGCCTAGATCTCGGCCTCCGCATGGTCTCGCTGCGCCTCGGGCAGCTCCCCGTAGAGCGGATGGTCTTCGAGCCTAAAGCGCTCGACCTGTTCGGGAGTGCGACCGCGCACAAAGAGCCACGAGCGATCGATCGGCGTCGCCATGAGCGTGCTGGGCAGCGCGTCGGCGCGGTCGGAAAACACCCGGGCACTCTCGGGATCCTGGAACGCCAGCACCAGATGCGTGTCGCAGTTGCCCATGATGGAGCGTGCGCGTGCCTCGCCATAGAGCGCATCGAGCTGGTTGGTCGACTGCAGCAGCAGCGTTGCCCAGATGTTGCGGCTTCGGATAATCGAGAGCACGTTGTCGATCTGGGGGATCTGCAGATTTGCGAAGTCATCGAGCATAAAGCGCACGGGCACGGGCAGGCTGCCGTCGGGCTGCCTATCGGCCTCACGAATGAGGCCCATAAACGCCTGCGAAATAAAGAGGCCGGTCAGGTGATCGAGATTGCGGTCAATATCGCTCACAGTTACAAACAGGGCGCAGGGGGTGTGTCCCATGGAAGCGAAGTCCACCTGATGGCACTCACGATAGAGCTGTGCCGCACCGTCGAATCCCAGACACATGACCTTTTCGGCAAGGATGCCGACGATGCTCGCGTGCATGCGCTCGGCATTTTGCGTAATGGCGTAGCGCCGCCATAGCGAGAGGGCATAGCTTTGGGGGTCGGTCGTGATCAGGTCGTCAAACAATCGACCCGTGGCACCGTCCTGCAGGTGCTCGATCAGCTTGATGACCGAGCTGATCGTCTGCTCGTCGGCGGGTAGCTGTTCGGTGACGTAGGCGATAAGACACGACAGCAGGTTTGCCGCCGCATGATCCCAAAAAGGCTGGTTGTTGTCCTCGATGGGGCAGATGGCCTTTGCCACCGAGAGGATGTCCTGCTGGTTGGGCCTGCCGTCCGCCTTGCGGCGAATGTGCCTCAGGGGGTTGTAGCCGCAGCGCTCGATGCCGGGCGCAAGGGCCGGGACGGTGTTGAGGTCGGCGAAGTTGAGACATTGCACGCGGTAACCGTGGGCTGCCAGCACGGGTCCCACTTCGCGACAGAGCGTGCCTTTGGTGTCGAGCACGATGTAGCTTGCGTTCATTTGCAGCAGGTTGGGCTTGAGGACGTTTCGGGTCTTGCCGGCTCCCGAGGGGCCGATCACAAGTGCATTGTTGTTGAGTCCCGTTTGGCGGGTGTCGCAGGAAAGCGTTCGATCCTTGGCGAGGATGGTGGACGATGCGGACTCAGATGCGGCGAGGCGGCTGGCGAGGTTAGACATGGGCGACCTCCTTGGTGGTCGAGAGGATTTCGTGGGCAAAGCCGAGCTCGACGGCGCGCTCGGCCGAAAGGTAGGTGTCTTTTGCGGTGAGGGACTGGATGCGCTTGGGCGTGAGGCCGCTGCGGTCCGAGAGGATTTGCGTGAGGGTCTTGCGGGTCTGCATGAGACGCCGGCTGGTTTCCTGTAGCGCAAGTGCCGAGCCGCCTGCCCCCTGGGGGATCAGCGGGTCGTGAATCATGAGCTCTGCATGGGGCGCCATACGGCGATCGTCGCCGCCCATAAAGATTACGGCACCCATGGACGCGGCGAATTCCAGACAAACGGTGCGGATGGGGCACGATGCGAGGCGCATGGCGTCATAGATCGCAAGACCCGATCGCACGCTTCCGCCGGCGCTGGCGACAAATATGGTGATGGGACGGCTGGGGTCGGTGGCATCGAGCAGGCGGATCTGCTGGCATAGGTCGTGGGCCATCGGGGTTTCGATGTTTCCCATGACGGAGAGCTCGCGACGGGCGAGCATCTCATCGTAAATGCTGGTGAGCGTGATACCTCGGGCGGATTCACGCATGGTGAGGGGGCTGATGATGGGGGAATGATTGGTGTCCATGGGGACTCCTTTCTGTTGGTTGTGTTGTGGAATAGGATTGTTGCCCGCGGGGGGGCTGGCGGGCTACAGGGTTCGTCCGAGCCTGAGATCGAGCTCGGTTGTGGGGCAGGCTGCCTGTTCGTGCGGCTCGCAAGCGCCAAGGGCTCCAAAGCGATGGAGCGTTGCGGCGGGCGTGGTGTAGGCGAGCCGCAGCTGATGCTCGACAGGGGCACATCCGTCATTTTTGTAATGAGCCGCGTAGTACTGCGCGATGCTGGCGTTCATCTCGCTGCCATTGCGATGGCGCTCAAACTGGCTTCTGCAGGTCTCGATGATCTTTGCTACCGACTTGGGTGCCGTCGCGGGAACAAGGGCGAGATAGCCCTCAAATAGCTCGTTGATGCTCAGGAGGCACAGCAGATCGATCAGCGTCCTTATGGCTGCTCCCTCGGCAGAAAAGTGCGCGGTCATGCGGTTATATCGGTTGCGGTCGACGATGGCCGCATGGGGTCTTGGAGTTTTCTGCCCCGTGGTCCCGGGCTTTTGCCGCGCCTGTGTATTGAGCTCGACGTTGCAGCGCTTGAGGCCGTCCAACGAAAGGAACAGTGCGGTGCGCAGGGTGTTCCGCTTGCTTTCGAGTTCATGACGCTCGTCGGGTTCCCATTCGAGCTTGAGTTTCGTGTCGAGCGCCGTAAGCATATGGGCTAGGCAGCCTACGGTAAGAACGTACGAATCGTTGTCGCGTTTTGGGGCATAGGGGTCTGTCAGCTTGCGAATGTCGGGGTCGCCCATGATCTTTGTGCAGCGCTTTAGCAGTTGAGGGTGGTCGGCCAAGATCGTCGCGAGTGGTAGCGACGCGTAGTTCTTGATGGTCGCGGCGGCAAAGGCGGCGTCATATTCGTTTGCATATGCTCGCTCAATGCGGGCATCCAGATTGCTTTTCTTATCGCCGTCTTCAGCGTGGTGGTTTGTCATAGCTTCTCCAATCGGTTGATGTTCGTGCTGTTTGTTGATGTGTTGGTTGTCGTGAGTGATGTGCTTGCCGTGGGTGATGTGCTGACGTTGGGGTGCTATGCGGTTTTCAATGAGCCCGTGAGGCAGTTGCTGCAGGGGCTGGATGGAACGGCCCATGCAAGGCGGAAGGCATCGTGCTCAAAATCGAGACAGCAATGCCCTGGGTGCCTCACATGTGGCAGTTACCTCATTAAGTTGTCATTGCGTTTGGGGCTGTACTTTGCCGATCTTCCTTCTCTTACACGCTAAAATTCAAACTTCATATGCTCGATCTACTTAAAACCGCAACGGCGGTCTTTTATCAACTTATATGTCGGAACGCGTCTTTGCAAGTACTTTTTTGCCTTTGTTTCAAATGGCCTTGTTTTCAAATGGGGTGGTTTTGCAACCGTCATACGCGCGCTGTGCGAACGTGCCCCGGCTCGGATAAGATAGTGCGATCGAGTTCTACCGCGCTCACCGCAAGTAGTTTTTACGGCTGAGTTGGCTTATGCCGAAAGGGGCTCGTATCCGTTGGGATGCGGGCCCCTTTCGGCATCCGCGTGCGGTGCCATTCGCTGTCAGTAAATATACGTTTACAGCTAATTTCATACCACTTGTCGGAATGCGGACGCTGTCCTTGCATGTCGGGCGTACATTGAACGTGGTTTTTCGCGTGAAACCACGAATCGGTTGTCAGTCCTGAACAAGGAGGCCCAGCATGACGCTTGCCAAACCCATCAATAAATACATCGACTATATCGATGCCCCCGAGGACACGTTTGAGCAGTATGTCGAGAAGGCGTTAAAGTACAACTTTCGCTGCGTATTTGCGAACCTTCAGGAGTACGAGACGGGCCGCGCCATGCTCGAGGGCTCTGACATCATCCTTGCCGGCGCCATCGACTTTCCCCAGGGCACTATGACGCTTGAGGAGAAGCTTGCGAGGTTTGAGGAATACGCTGCGTGTGGCTTTACCGAGATTGACTACGTTTTGAATCAGGGGTCGATCGAGAACCGCGATTTTGATGCCATCGAGCGCGAGATGACTACCATTGCTGATTTTTGTCGCGCGCATGGCATCACTGACAAGGTAATCGTCGAGATGTGCAAGCTGGACGGCGACGACGCCGCCAAGCGCCGTGTATGCGAGATCGCGCTGGAGGCTAAGCCGGGATTCCTTAAGACATCGACTGGCAGAAGCTTTGGCGGTGCTAAGCTCGAGGACGTGCGGCTGATGCACGAGGTGCTCGGCGATGCCGTGGCAATCAAGGCGGCTGGCGGTATCCATAATTACGAAGAGGCTTGCGCGTTCATCGAGGCCGGCGCCAGCGCGTTGGGTGCCTCGGCGGGCATCGCGATCGTCGACGGCGCACCGACGGATGAGCGTCGCTAGCAGACGTATTTGACCTGAGCGATAAAGCTTCATGACTACGCACCGTTCATGTTCGAGACAATATGACT
>DXLT01000011.1:0-13613 GCA_019414555.1 Collinsella sp. | reverse complement strand
GACGGAAAGCACATTAAGTGCTTTCCTTTGCGTGCGGAACTCGCGACAAACTTAACCCCCGCCCTCAGCCCCGGAGACCCTCCCTGCCGTCACTTTGTTCGAGTCGTTGTTGCTCCTCGCCGCTTCCGCGGCTCGAGGTCCCCGTTCTCCTCGGCGGGGTTGTCTAAGGTTGTCGCTGAAGCTCTGCCTTTTGCTCAAAGAAAAACGGGAGATGCGATCCGCATCCCCCGTTTTTGTTGCGGTTACTCCAGGTCAATAAATTTGGTGCTCAGGATCTTGCCGTCTTTTACGAGCATTCTGGCCATGGTGGGGCCTCTGGTGCCTCTGGGGTAGCTGGCGCTGCCGGGATTGAGGACCAGGCAGTGGCCTACTTGGGCTTCTTTGGTTACGTGGGTGTGGCCGTTGATGGCTACGTCTACGGATCCCACGGGAAGATCTTCGCGGTAGTGGGCTACGGCGAATTTGAGTCCTTCGTAGGTGAAAAGGGCCAGACGGTCTACATCCGGGCCGTAGTCGCGGTAGTAGTCGTTGTTTCCTAGGACCGCTCGCACGGGGGCGATGGTGCATAGATGCTCGTAATCCATCTCTGAGGTGAGGTCTCCGGCGTGGATGATCAGGTCTGCGCCCTTGAGCTCGTCCAGAAGCGCGGGCGAAAGATAGCCGTGGGTGTCCGAGATGATGTCGATGCGCTTGGCGCTTGCACTGTTCATGGGATCCCTTCTGCAAAACCGATTCGACGTATATACAAAAAGCCCCACGGCTCCGCAGACAATTGGTCTACAGGGTTGCGGGGCCAGTGTACTAGAGGCTCAAGGCCTTCTTGAGCGGCACAACGCGGCGGCGCGAGACCGGCACGCGTTCGTCGACGCCCGTAATGCCCAGTTGGATAGCGCCCGAGGGCACCGTCTCGACATCCGTGACGCATGCCAAGTTGACGATATAGCGGCGATGAACGCGAAAGAAGCCAAAGTCGCAAAGCTTGGCCTCGAACTGCGCCAGCGAAGTCGTCGATAGAAAACGATCATCGACGGTATAGATACAGGAGTAATCGTCCTTGGCCATGATGAAGCGAATGTCATCCACGGGGATGAGAACCTTACGGCCGCCCTTTTCCACCGGAATGCGCTCGATGGTGACTTTGCTGTCCGTGACGGGCTTGGTGTGCTGCATGACCTTCTCGATCGCGCGATCCAGGCGTGCCTCCTCGACCGGCTTCATGAGGTAATCGACGGCATCTACGTCGAACGCCTCGACGGCATGATCGCTATACGCGGTCACAAACACAATCGCCGGCGGATTCTTAAGCTTATGCAGTGCCTCGGCAAGCTGCAGACCAGAAGCGCCGGGCATCGAGATATCGAGAAATACGACATCGACGCGGCTCTCCATCAACATCTCAATGGCAGAGCGGACGCTCGACGCCTCAGTGATCGTGCCGATCTTGCCCGTCTGCTCGAGCAAGAAGCGAAGTTCCGAACGGGCCGGGGCCTCATCATCCACAATCATCGCACGCAGCATAGGGATTAAACCTTTCGTCAACAAACTACGCTGGGCATCCGCCGCTCGGCGTTGAGCCCATAGCCTTTTATTTTACTCTTGAATGTCAAAGATGCTCTCTGACAAATCAAGATGCAGGAGCACTTTGGTGCCCTTGCCCGGCGCCGATTCGACGCGCGTATAAGAGTGCGGTCCATAAAAGCGATGGATGCGCTCAGAAATATTGTGCATGGCCACGCCGGCGCCGCCGCCTTGCGGGGAACTGGCATCGGGGCGGGCGGAGCGCTCATCAAACAGCCTGGCGGCGGTGCCCTCGTCCATGCCCACGCCGTTGTCGGCCACGGCAATCAGGATTGCGTCGTCGCCGTCTTGATGGACGGTCACATCGATCTGCAGGGCATCGCCATCGCCCATGCCATGCCGCACGGCGTTCTCGACAATGGGCTGGATTACAAAGGCCGGGACCAACGTGTCCTCGACATCCTCGGAGACATCGAAGGTCGCCAGTACGCGGTCCTCGCCAAAGCGCGCCTTCTCAAACGTCAGGTAGCGCTTGGTCTGGGCAACCTCGCGCGAGACCGGGATAAGCGACCCCGAGTTGTCGAGCGTGGCGCGATAAAACGAGGAAAACTCACGCAGCAGCTCGCGGGCACGCAGCGGGTCGGTACGCGTAAACGACGCGATAGTGTTGAGCGTGTTGAACAGAAAGTGCGGGTTGATCTGCGCCTGCAGGGCACGCACCTCGGCACGGGCTGTCAGTTCCTTTTGCACCTCGAGCTCGTGGATGGCGAGCTGCGTGGACAGGATCTCGGCAAAACCCGAGGCGAGCGCATACTGGGTGCGGTCTACGGCGCGCGGGGTCTTGTAGTAGAACTTGAGCGTGCCGACGGTGCGGTCGCCCACCTTGATGGGCGCGATGATACCGGCGGGAACATGGTTGTGCGAGCCATCCGAACCCACCACGTCCACCACGCGGTTGAACGACTGCACGATGCCGTGCTCAATGACGTAGCACGTGGCAAGCGTATGGATGGGCGAATCGGGCAGCAGCTTTTCCTCGAACTCGCCCGCGCAGGCCAGCACGTTGCTCTCATCGGTGATGGCAACGGTCATGGCACGTGTCTCGGGCAGGATACGCCGGCACACCAAAAGCGCCGATTCCTGCGTCAGGCCGCCCTTAATGTCCTCGAGCATGGCCGAGGCAACCGAAAGCGTCTCCTCGGTGTACTGGGAGCGTACCGAATCGGGATTGAGCGTCAAAAAGATAAAGATGCACAGGAAGATGCACAGCAGCGCACAGGCGATCACCGTGGCAATCGGCTCAATGCCAGTCGCCAGGGCAAAGATAAAGTACACCAACACGCAAACGGCGCAGACAACGGCGATGATGCGAAAGATTGAAATTGAATTATCGCGCTGGGCGCGGCGGTCGATCATTCAGCCCCCTCCAGGATGCTAATCAGTTGTGCGTCGCGCCAAAGTTCGTCCATGATCTTGGGCCAGAAACTCTGAAAACGCAGGTAGCTTGCGGCGTTTTGGCGGGCATAGGTCTTGGCCTCGTCAATACCATGACGCCAGATGCGCAGATACCCATCGTGCTCGCGGGTAAACATGCTGCGAACCATGGCGGTCTTGCGCACGCGATCGTCGAGCTCGCGCGAGATCCACGGACCCGGATAGGGCATGAGTGATGCGGCCGTAACCGGAATGAGCTCCTTTTGGTGCGCAGCGAACGTCAGCTTGGCCCGCTCGTAGTACCAACGGTACACGTCCTGCATAAAGCGCGGCGAGCGCTTCTCGGACTCGGGCGGCAGGTGGCGCACGGTCCACTCGTTATCGAACCACACGTCATAGCCGAACATACGCATGTTAAACAGGTAGTCCAGATCCTCGCCGCGGGTGATAAACGGGTCGAAGGCCACGCGCGTAAAGGCGCGGGCGTGCAGGGCCATCAGGCCGCCGCACACGTAATTGGAGCGCGAGATGCGGGTGCCCGAGAGCGCCTTTTTCATCCAGCGATTGAACTCGATACGCTTGGTCCACCAGCGATGGCAAATGCCCACTTTGTCCGTGGGAGCCAGCGGCGACCCGTCGCGATCGTAAAAGTATCCGCTCTTGACTAAAATCGGCAGGCCCTGACGCGTCTGTTGGCCCAGTGCATAGGTCGCACGCTTCATAAAGTCGGCATCGATGACGGTCTCGTCGTCATCCAAAAACACAACCGCGTCGTGCCCCAGCACCGCCGCACAGGCAAGACCCATGTTGCGGATGGCGCCGTAGCCGCGCAGGCTCACGCACTCGCCCGAGCCTTTGGGCGCAATCTGCGCCACGCGGTCGGCAACACGCGAAGCCTGAGTATTGGTAACGATGGTGACCTTAAGTGTGGGATGAGCATTAACGATTTCGTGCACGCGATGGGATACGTCGGCCGTGGCAGAAACCGGACAGACCACCAAGAGAATGATGCGCGGAATGTCGCGCACCTGTTCGAGCGAAGTCAGGCAGCGATCGAGTTCCGGGTTGGCGGCATTGAGCGACGTCGAGTGATCGTAGGTGCCGGGAGCGTTTGCTTGGGTATCATCGCCCGCCCAATATGTTGGGATCACAACCGTGGCGTTCATACCTTTACCCTCCTTGCAACACAAAAACGGGGCGCCGCCAAACACAGGCGACGCCCCGCGACCTAGCTGGTTCCATCATACCCACTTGGGCTAAACATTGTTCGGAAGTCAGAATGATTTATGCGGCTACTTCCAAAAGAGTACTGCAGATAGGCACAATTGCTGTACTGAGCCCGGTTGCCTTACGCCGCCGCCTGAGCCATGCGGGACAGACGGACCAGCAGCACAAAGCCAACAACCAGCAGAACACCAATAGAAAGGACGCCCAGCGACGGGTTGCCGGTCAGCGAGGTGACAACCGACACCAGGAAGGTGCCCATAACGCTTGCGTAACGGCCAAAGATATCGAAGAAGCCGTAGTACTCGTTGGACTTTTCCTTGGGGATGATGCGGCCAAAATAGCTGCGGCTGAGCGCCTGCACGCCACCCTGGAACAAGCCGACCAAAATAGCGAGCACCCAAAACTCAAAGGCGGTCTTTAAGAAAAACGCGGCAAAGAGCACGATGCCCATATAGGCGGCGACGGCCACCAAGATCATGTTGAGTGTGCCCACGCGACCGGCGAGCTTGCCGTAGATGATGGCGGACGGGAAGGCCACAAACTGCGTAACGAGCAGAGCCAGCACCAGTTGGGTCGAGTCGATGCCCAGAGCCGACCCGTAGCTGGTTGCCATGGAAATGACCGTGTGCACACCGTCGATGTAGAAGAAGAACGCGATCATGTAGACCAACACGGTCTTGTTGTGGGCGATCTCGCGCATGGTGTGTCCGACCTCGGAGAACACGCCGCCCACGATGTGGCCGATGGTGTCCCGGGGACCGCGCTCGCGACCGTACTTTTGCTTATAGGTGCGAATGAGCGGCAGGGTAAAGATGAGCCACCAGGCACCGGTGATGACAAACGACAGACGCGTTGCCAGCATGGTGGGGACGCCAAGAGCGGGGCCACCCATGATAAGCGCCAGGCAGATGATGAACGGCACGGTGGAACCGATGTAGCCCCAGGCATAGCCCGAGCTGGACACGGCGTCCATGCGCTCGTCGGTGGTAATGTCGGGCAGCATGGCGTCGTAGAACGTCATAGAAGAGTTAAGGCCGATGGTGCACAGCACGTACACGGTCAAAAATGCCATGGCGGACATTGGGATAGCCTGCGCCAGGCAAAGAACCAGGCCCGTGAGGAAGAAGCCCAAGAAGAACTTGATCTTGTTGCCGGCGTAATCGGCAAGCGCGCCCAGAATGGGCATGAGCATGGCAATGACCAGCGAGGCAATCGTCTGCGCGTTGCCCCAGGCGACCACCAGGTCTGCCGAGGAAGCACCGGTATTGATGGCGTTAAAGTAGATGGGCACCACCGAGGTATTGAGCAGCACGAGGGCCGAGTTGCCCACATCGTACATAACCCAGTTACGCTCGAGCTTGGTGTATTTCATGGACAGGGCCCCTTCGTATTCGCCCGATATGCAGTTAGTTCATCGTACCCCAATTGTCCAGAGGCGCCGGTAAGGATTCGGCAAAGGGGCACGCACGAGCCCTACTCCTCGCGGTCGAACTCTTCGTCGGCGCCGAGCACGCGACCGCTGTAATTGACGTGGTTGGTCACGGCTTCCATATCGCCGGTCTCGATAAAGCGGGCGACGGTGAGCTCGTAATCGAGCAGTGCGCGGTCAAAGACCTCGGGGAAGCTCTCGGTCGAGACTTCATCGGTAAAGGGGCTCTTCCATGCCAAGTGGCCCAGGTTGCCGGTACGCTCGGGCAACTCGGTCGTCACGCGGTGCGCAAGGCCGTCGAGTAGCGAATAATCGTGCACCAAGCCCTCGAGCAGGGCAATCGCGCGCGTCTTGGCCGAACCGGCCGGCTCGATAGTGCGGTAGAGCAGCTGCATGTCGGCTACGGCGCCGGCGTACTCCCCCGCCGGGATGTCGATACCGTACACGCGCCCGGCGACGTAGCTCATCAGCACGCCGGCAACGCGATTGATGCGGTCGGTGGTGACGATCTCGCCCGCCGGCGGATAATCCTCGACCGTAGCCCCATCGCGCTTGAGCTGCAGCATCAGCACGTCCAAGTCGCTTTCGAGCACGGCATGAACTTGACTGCCCGAAGCCTCGAGCTCGGGATCGGACTCGACAATGCCAAACTGCTGCTCGTAGACAAAGGGGTGGGCATTGCGATCGAGCACATAGTGCGACAGCAGGCCCAGCGCAAAGGCGCGACCCAGATTGGCATCGCGCGGCTGCAGGTGCGACACGCCGTCGCGCAGGCACGAGAACTGGCGCGACATGCGCGAGCGGTGCATGACCTGAGCAAGCGACATGCAGTCGGAAATGCGCGGCGTGAGCATGTGGAAGAAGAACGGGTCGGGGCCCTGGTTGCCCAGGATAAAGGCAATGCGTTCCTCGTCGGACGTGATAACGCCCTGCGGAAGACGGTCGATGCTTTCCTCGCCAAACAGATGATGCGTAATGAGCGCGGGCATAATAATCCTTTCGATTTCATTCGATGCAATCCATTATGCCCACCGCGCAGTCATGCCAAACCTGCAACGGCAAACGATAGCACACCGACCCTTACGCAAGCCCCAAGTGCGATTTGACCTCGGCAGCGCGACGGCGTGAAACGGGCACCGTCGAGCTCACACGGTCGAGCCTGAGCTCCATCAGGCCCGTGGAGCCGATCTCGACATTATGCACGTCTTCCAAATTAACCAGATAGCTGCGGTGGACGCGGATAAAGCCCTCGGAGGCCAGGCGACGCTCGAGCGAGGAAATCGACTCATTGATCAGGTACGTCCCCTCGGCGCAGACGGCGTTGCAAAAATCGGCGCGCGCCTCAAAGTAGCAGACATCCGCCACGGGAATGAACACCTTTTTGCCCCCGCGATCCACCGTCAGGCGCAAAGGCTGGCGCGGAGCATGGACGGCACGGCGAGCGCCCAGGGCAGTCTCGATCTTGTCGAGTGCCTTTGACAAGCGGGCATCCTCGACCGGCTTGACGATGTAATCGACAGCATCGAGGTTATAGGCATCGGCCGCATACTCGGCAAATGCCGTCACAAACACCACGACCGGCGGCGTCTTTAGGTTCTGCAGCGTCTCGGCAAGCTCAATTCCCGAGCGACCGGGCATGGTAATGTCTAAAAACAGCACGTCGGGCTTGTTCGACAGAATCGACTCCACGGCTTCGGTGACATTGCCTGCCTCGGCAATCTGACCCACACGCGTATCCTTTTCCAACAAATAGCGTAGCTCAGCCCTAATTGGGGGCTCGTCATCAACCACCAGGATGTTCCAGCCTTCGGACATATGCGCTTCCCCTCTTTTTCTCTCAATCCAACCGCGTGCTACACCGTCAACGGCGCCGGCTCATGTGGCTCGCCGTTCAACTCAACGATGACCTGTGTTCCCACGCCCTCCTGGGACTTCACGCGCATGCCAGAATCTTCTCCGTAAAAGAAATGGATGCGCTGAAGCACGTTGAAGAGCGCCAGGCCGCAACCTCGCTTGACGGAGCCGTCGGCGGTAATGCTCTCGGGCTCCTCTCGGCGATGCTGCTCAAACAGATGCGCGCAGACTTCTTCGCTCATCCCGATGCCGTCATCTTCGACGATAATCTCCAAGCCGTCATCGGTCTCAAAAGCCCTAACACGAATAGAAAGCGGCTCGATCTCGCGCTGCGCATGCTTGATGCAGTTTTCGAGCAGCGGCTGCAAGATAAACGGCGGTACTAGGCTGTCGCGCACCTCAAAGTCGATGTCGACCGAAACGCGCAGACGGCCGTCGCCATACCGGGCCTGCATAAGATTGATATAACGAGTGCCCTGCTCCACCTCGTGCTCGAGCGTGGTGAGCGTATCGGAGTCAGAAAGCGTCTGACGATAGTAGTTGGAAAAGTCGATCAGCAGCGATCGCGCCTTGTCGGGCTCGGTTCGAACGAGCGACACGATCGTGCTAATGGTATTGAATAGAAAATGCGGGTCGACCTGCGACTGCAGGGCGCGGAGCTCAACGCGGGCCGTGAGCTCGTCCTGGCGCTCGAGCTCAAAGCTGGCGAGCTGCGTGGAAATGAGATCGGCAAAACCCGAGGCCAACGCCGTCTGGCGCATATCAATGCTGCTCAGGCGGGGGTAATACAGCTCGAGCGTACCCACGCAATGTCCGCGCACGGTAAGCGGCGCGACAATGCCGGCGCGCAGGCGGGGAAAATAGCCGCCCGTCTCATGGGAGGTGTCACGCGAAAACACGCTCTGCTCGCCCGTCTCAATCACACTGAGCGTGGTCTTGAGCACGACCGGGGTGCCGGCAGGGCACTTTGCCGAGTCCTCGCCCCAGCTTGCCAACACCTGTTTGCCATCGGTAAAGCAGATGGCAGAGGCGATGGTCTCGGACAGGATGATTTTAGAGGCGCCCAGGGCCGCTTCAGGCGTAAGGCCACGCGATGTATAGGCGAATATTTTTGATGCGATGGCGAGCGTACGGTCGGTTGCGCTCGATGTGAGGTCGTCGGGGACCACAAAGACATACGAGAAAAAGAAGCACAGCATGACCATGCCGGCAATAACGACAACGCCCGGAACGGGATTGGGGTTATCGGTTAAATCCCAGATAAGCAGCAGGATAAGCGCCGGAACGACAACGCCGAGCAGGATGGCCTGGACCACATGCTGGGCCGTACGAAAGACCTTGGTAGAGTTGTAGCTCTTGCCCAGAATCAGCCTGTTTAAATCCACCGTCATCCCCTTTTATCTATCGCACCCATAGCAATAAAGAGGGCCGCAAGCGACCCTCTCCATTGCATTATGCAATCAAATACTGTGTTTTACATCCAGTCGTCGATGAACGGTAGTTTAGGCGCTGTATTTGTTGGCCTCGCCAAAGGTGCCAGCCTCGACGATCCAGCCGTCCTTCATGATGACGTCCATGTTGTCGGTGTTGAGCACGTGGATGTCGGCGGCGACGTCACCGTTGACGACCAGCAGGTCGGCGCACTTGCCGGCCTCGATGGAACCGGTCTCGTCCTCGATGTGGCACATCTTGGCACCGTTGAGGGTGGCGCAGGTGATGGTCTCGACCGGGGTGAAGCCGATCTTGTCGACAAACTCGTACATCTCCTCGATGGAGCAGGTGCCGTACGGGGTGACGAAGGAGAAGGAGTCGGAGCCGATCGTCATGACGACGCCGCGCTTCTTGGCCTCGCGCAGGCAGTCGTAGTTGCGCTGCAGCTCCTTCTCGACCAGGGTGCCCTCGTACTTGTCGTGCAGCTCGGGGACGTAGACGGGCGGATAGGTGGCGTACCAGGTGGGCAGGAAGGCGATCGTCGGGGTGAAGAAGGTGCCCTGCTCGGCCATGAGGTCCATGGTGCGCTCATCGATATCGAAGCCGTGAATCAGCTGCTCGCAGCCAAAGCGGACGGAATCGTAGGCAGCGGCGTGGTTGTTGTAGCAGTGGCTCCACACGGGGATGCCGACCAACTTGGCCTCTTCGATCACGGCCTGGATCTCCTCGGAGCAGTAGTGCTGGTCGCGACCGGAGTCCCAGCGCCAGATGCCGCCACCGGTAGCCCAGATCTTGATGGCATCGGGGTTCTCGCGCAGGCGACGACGGACGGCCTTGCGCAGATCCCAAGGACCGTCGACCTGATCGCCCCAGGGGTGCGATTCCTTGTTGAGCTCCTGGCTGCAGTGGTGGGAGTCACCGTGACCGGCAACACGGCAGAAGCCGAGTCCGGTGGCCAGAACGCGCGGGCCCTTAAAGACGCCCTTGTCGATGCAGTCACGGATCTGGATACCAAAGCGGCCAATCTCGCAGACGGTGGTGAGGCCGTGGGTGAGGCAGTCGTAGGCCTGCTTGACGGCGACGGCCTGCTTCTCGAGGAGCGGCTGCATGACCCAATCGGTGTCATCGTCGGTCAGGTTGCCCGAGAAGTGCAGGTGGGTGTCGATCAGGCCGGGAAGGACGGTCTTGCCGGCGGCGTCGATAACCTCAACGCCCTCGGGAAGGTCCTGCATAGCACCGGCATACTCGATCTTGCCGTTGTCGTCGACGAGAACGAGGGAGTTCTCGACCGGCTCGGCACCGGTACCGTCGATGAGCTTGCCGCCAACGATTGCGTACTTAGTGGACATGGTTCCTCCTTATGGATCCATATAGTGGGCGAGGCCGTGTTGGGTTAAGGCCTCACAAAGCTACCCAAGTGGTGCCGGGTTCGGTGCGCGGGAGAGAGGATTCCGCGCACCCGATCCGCCCCGGCTAGGCGTTACTTTTTGCGGGAATTGGTGAAAGCCATGAGGGCCAGGCCAATAGCCAACCAGCCGATCACGATGCTCCACTCCACCATGTTGAGGGAGGCGGGAGAGAACGGGATCACGAGCAGGCCAATGATGGTGCCGCAGGCAACGATAGCGAGGCTGATGCCAAACTTGCCGCCGGGCACCTCGTAGGGACGAGGCAGGTCGGGCTCGGTGAAGCGCATGCGCAGGCAAGCGAGGGCGACCATGCCGCAGGAGAAGATGAAGGCGAGAGCCGACACGTTGGTCAGAGGGATGAGCATGTTCTTGCCCAGGAACGGACCGACGACGGTGATGACGCCCAGAACGACGCAGGCGAGCTTGGGAGCGCCGGACTTGGGATCGACCTCGGCGAACTTCTCGGGCAGCTGGCCCTTTCGGCCCATGGCGAGCATGATGCGGCTCGTGGCGCCGTAGAAGGAGTTCATCGGGCCCATGGGTCCAAGCGTGGCGATGACGAGCATGGCCAGGTACAGGAGCATGTTGATGCCCTTGAGGCAGGCAAGCGCGGGAACCGGGCTCTTAACGAACTCATGCCAGTCGAGGATGGTGCCGAACGAGTAGATGCAGACCATGTAGAAGCCGCCTGCGGCCAGCAGGGCCAGGGAGATGATCTTGCCGAACTTGTTCCAGTTGAGGCCCTCGGCTGCTTCCTCAGCCTGCTGAGGAATGGTGTCGAAGCCGGCGTAGAAGAACGGGGTCAGAACCAGGACCGACACGATGCCGGCGAACAGGCTGGTGCCCTCGGTAGCGGGCTTGCCGCCGCCAGCGCCGGTGACCTGGGAGAACACGGGCATGGCGTGTTCCGGCGAACCGGTGAACAGCGAGACGCCCATGGCGAGCAGCATGCCGCAGAGCAGGGCCTTGGTCAGGAAGGCCTGCAGCTTGGCGGCCGAGCTGGCACCGCGGAAGTTGAGGAAGATGACGTAGGTTGCAAAGCCGAGCGCGATCAACGTCGGGAACAGGTAAACGTCGGCGCCCAGGATGGTATAGAGCTTGACGGCACGCAGCCACTCAAGACCGGGCAGGCTGCCGAACATCTCGGACACGAGGGTCGAGATGGCGATTGCCTCCCACGGGCACAGGATACCGTTGCCCAGGGCCAGGAGCCAACCGGTGATGTAGCTCAGCGTACGGCCAAAGCTACGATCGACATACTCGACGATGCCGCCCGAGATGGGGATAGCAGCCGTGAGCTCACCGAAAACAGCTCCGACGGGCACGAGAAAGATTGCACCCAAGAGGAATGCGATCATAGCGGGAACGGGACCGCCGCCCACGACCATCCAGTCGCCGACCTGCAGAACCCAACCGGTACCGATGATGGCACCGAAACCGATGGTGAAGAAGTTCCAGAGCGAAAGCGTTTTCTTCATGCCACCGTTACCCTCGACTGCAACTTCTGCGTTCTTGTCCGCCATTATTCCCCTCCTTTCCTTATTGACGCCTCTTTGACGTCACCCCTTGCGCGGCCTGTTTTGCCGCACGCTTTTATTTCGTGGCTTTACAATACGGCCTTGGCACAGCAGCGCCGCTTGCGGCTCGACCGAAGGCAGAACTGCAAAACGAGCGGCGCCGTTTTTGGGATGAACGGCACGGTTTGCCGCTCATTGTTGTCGCCCGTCCGACGGGCGTACGCTCATCGGACGCATATAGAGATGTTTTTGAGGCCGTGTGTTTTGCGCCTTTCATACCGTTTACCGAGCTTTTGACGCGCGGACCCATTTGTTGCACATCTTTTTTGTAGGATAGACAGGTTATACATGAGACAAGGCGGTACGAATGGCATACGGATACAACGACGGTGATCAACGGCGACAAAGCGTTCGCCTTGCTGGCCGCACCACGCCGACGCCCAGAAGTGCCACGAGCAGCAATCCGCAACGCCCTCAAGAGCAACCCAGGCCTTCGTCTCGGCAGCAGACAAACAGAACACGGCAGAGTGGCCGTCCGAGCACGGGCACAAGCGCACAGCAAGATAGCCGCTTGGGCGCGCGCACTCGACAGCGCCAAGCCGAGGTTCCGCAACTGCGCCGCAACGGCGCACGTCAGCCCGGCAGCCATATCAACCGCTTCTTTTCGCATCCCCAAGGCGGACGCGACGGCAAGCCCTACCGCTCGACATCGTACGTGAATGCCCCCGCCCTGCCGGCTCGTCGGCTTTGCCTCGCACTGTGCTCTATCCTCATCTGTCTGGTCTTTGTGCTTATGAGCTCCTGTATGTCCCACGGCTCGGCCGGTCTCGAGCCCACCGCCGAGGACAAGCTGCTCAGGGCCCCCGTCGCGCCCGGTTATTCTTTCGCCTTTTCGACCCCGCGCTCGCAATGGCAAGCCGGCACGATGCCCCATATCTATCAGATCGACCCTGCATGGTCGGAGCTGCCTTACGCCGGCGGTACCATCCGCCAAAATGCCTGCGGGCCTACGTGCCTCACCATGGTCTATATCTTTAAGACGGGACGCACCGATATGACCCCCGTCAATATGTGCGCGCTTTCCGAGGCAGGCAATTACGCCCCCACCGGTGCAACCGAATGGTCGTTTATGACGAGCGGTGCGTGGCAGTTGGGACTTAACGGAACGGAGCTTCATAACGATCGCGACTCGATGACTCAGGCGCTGCGTTCGGGAGCGCCCGTCATCGCCGCCGTTCGGCCGGGCACCTTTACCAACGTGGGCCACTACATTGTACTTTACGGTATTGACGACGCCGACCAGATTGAAGTCTTCGATCCCAACTCGGCCAGCCGCAGCGCCCGCCGCTGGGGCGTCGTAGAGGTCCTCAACGAAGTCGAAGCCATGTGGGCCTACTACTAGTCACTGGGGACAGACTTAAATGAGTGGTCTCTGGATGCCCGGAACTGCTGGCACGGAAAGCGCACCCCGCTTTGAAGTTCGATAGCGGGATGCGCTTTCCGTTAGCGGCCTGTTTGGGAAACTGGGGGCCATTTTTCGGGCAAATTCCGGGATGTATTTTCCGGTTGAAGGCCCCGGGGAAACTGTGCCCCATTTTGGACGCTCATTGTGGGATGCACTTTCCGCAGTTGATTGGTGCTACTCATTTAAGTCTGTCCCCAATGACTACCGATAGCAAAAGCCCCGCAGCCGGAGCGGGCTGCGGGGCTCATGAAGAGAGGCTAGTTTGTGGGCGCCTTGCCCGGCGCCCACGAGAGAGGCAATGGAGTAGGGACTACTCGTGGATGCGGGTA
>DXLT01000109.1:0-4639 GCA_019414555.1 Collinsella sp. | reverse complement strand
GTTGAGAGGGGTGCAGGGTAGCGGTATCGTGAACCGAATAAAACGTAACCCAGGCAAGGGAGCTAGATATGAGCGAGCAGACTATCGGTACCACATGTGTTCAGGGCGGCTATCACCCGGGAGATGCGGAGCCGCGCCAGGTGCCCATTTACCAGTCCACCACGTGGAAGTACGACACGTCGGAGCACATGGGCAAGCTGTTTGACCTGGAGGAGTCTGGCTACTTCTACAGCCGTCTGCAGAACCCCACGTGCGATTTGGTTGCCGCCAAGATCTGTGAGATGGAGGGCGGCACCGCTGCGATGCTCACGAGCTCGGGCATGGCTGCGAACTTCCTCGCTATCTTTAACGTGGCCGGTGCTGGCGATCACGTGGTCGCAAGCTCTGCCATTTACGGCGGTACCTACAACCTACTTGCTCATACCATGGAGCGCATGGGCTTGACCTGCACGTTCGTTGCCCCCGACTGCACCGATGAGGAGCTCGAGGCGGCCTTTGAGCCCAATACCAAGCTTGTCTTTGGCGAGACGATTGCCAACCCCGCCCTTGCCGTGCTCGATATTGAGCGCTTTGCCAAGGCCGCACATGACCACGGCGCGCCGTTGATGGTCGACAACACCTTCCCGACGCCCGTGATGTGCCGTCCCTTTGAGTGGGGCGCCGACATCGTTACGCACTCCACCACCAAGTACATGGATGGACATGCTGCCTACCTGGGCGGCGTGATCGTCGACCACGGCCAGTTTGACTGGATGGCCCATGCGGACAAGTTCCCGGGTCTTACCACGCCCGATGAGAGCTACCACGGCGTGACCTATGCCGAGAAGTTCGGTCGCGAGGGCGCCTTTATTACCAAGGCAACCGCGCAGCTTATGCGCGATCTTGGTCCCATGCAGAACCCGCATGCGGCGTTTTTCTTGAACAGCTCGCTCGAGAGCCTGCATGTGCGCATGCCGCGTCATTGTGAGAACGGCCTGGCCGTTGCCAAGTTCCTGCAGAGCCATCCCAAGGTACGCTTCGTGAGCTATCCGGGCCTGGAGGGCGACAAGTACTATGATCTCGCTCAGAAGTACATGCCCAACGGTACCTGCGGCGTTGTGAGCTTTGGCTTTAACGGTGGCCGTGCGGCGGCCGAGACCTTTATGAAGAGCCTCAAGCTCGCCCAGATCGCCACGCACGTGGCCGACGCCCGCACTTGCTGCCTGCATCCCGCTAATGCCACGCATCGCCAGATGAACGATGAGGAACTCATTGCCTGTGGCATTTCCGCCGACATGGTGCGCTTGTCGTGCGGCCTCGAGGACACGGCCGATCTGATTGCCGACCTTGAGCAGGCACTCGACCAGTGCTAGGCTAGCGTGCGTGCGAGGCGTGGGACGGCTTTTCGGCTGACGACGTCCTCATAGTTCCGATTCCGTAGGCGGGACCCCGATCGTGTCCGTTTGTAGGCGATTGGGGTCCCGTTTTTGCGTTGCACGATAGAAAGGATATACATGGAGAAAACTGCCGAGCAGCTGCGCCGCGAACACATTGCCCTAGAGGGCGACACCCACGGTAAGAATAAATGGGCGATTCTGTTCACCGTGCTCGTCATGACCTTTATGGCGTGTCTGGATGCGAGCATCGTGACGGTGGCGCTCCCAGTGATGCAAAAGGAGCTGGGGGTGGGTCTCGACCGCATTCAGCTCGTGAGCTCGGTGTATCTGCTCGCGACGTGCGTCGCCATGCTGCCGTTTGGCCGCTTGGGCGATGTGCGCGGCAAGGTGAATGTGTTCCAGCTTGGTGTAATCGTCTTTACGGGTGGCTCGTTGCTTTGCGGGCTTTCGGCTTCGCTCGAGGTGCTTATCTTGGCGCGTTTCGTGCAGGGCATTGGCTGTGCCGCCGCGATGGCCAACAATATGGGCATCATCACCGAGTCGTTTCCGGCGCGTGAGCGCGGCCGTGCCATGGGCATTCTGGCGACCTTTGTGGCTCTTGGCATGATGTGCGGCCCCGTGCTCGGCGGCGTGCTGGTGGCGAGCTTTCCCTGGGAGAGCATCTTCCTTATCAATCTGCCCATTGGCGTAATCTCGTTTATCGTGGGACTCTATACGCTGCCGCATGTGAAGCCGGAGGCTGGCGAACGCCCTATGCCGTTGACAGAGGCGGCGCGTCGCTGCTTTGCGAGCTCGGCTTTCACGATTAACCTGGCTTGCATGCTTATCGTGTTCGTGGGTATCGGTGCCTCCGAGTTTGTGCTGCCGTTCTACTTTCAGGATGCCCACGGCTTTAGCTCCGATATCTCCGGCCTGTTGTTTTTGGCGATGCCGGTCGTGAATGCCTTTGTGGGCCCGCTTTCGGGCTCGGTGTCCGACCGTGTTGGTTGTGAAGCGCCCACGGCCGTTGGCCTGGGCGTGTACGTGTGCGGTCTCTTTGCGGTGAGCACGCTTGACGAGCACTCTTCCATCTTGATGATTGTGTGCTGCGTCGCGTTTATGTCGTGCGGCACGTCGATCTTCCAGAGTCCCAATAATTCGCTGTATATGGGTTCGGCTCCGCGTGAGGCGCTTGGCTTTGCGGGCAGCTTGAGCAGCTTGGCGCGCTATGCGGGCATAGCGCTGGGTATTACGGCGGCGTCGCGCATCCTGTATGGACAGACGAGCGCGGCGATGGGCAAGACGGTCACGAGCTATGTGGCGGGTCGTCCGGACGTGTTCCTCTTTGGCTTCCGTTTGGTATTCTACGTGCTGATGGCCGTTGCTACCGTGGGCTTTGCGCTCACATTGGTACGTTTGGTGAGGACGCGCACCCGGCATTAGCGTGTTGGGAGGCTGTCTGCCACGAATTGGGCCTATCTACTGGTCTTGCAGCTTTATGGTGCGATGCGGCTTGTGGGGCGGGCGGGGGTCGGTCCGTGGTAGACTATCGAACAACGTTTATTAATCGCGCGGTATCGTTGCCGCGAGAAGGGGTTGCGCCATGCAGGAGCTTGAGGATCGTATTCGCCATGACGGCATCGTAAAGGCCGGTAACGTCCTTAAGGTTGATGCCTTCCTCAACCACCAGTGCGACGTTGAGCTGTTCGATCACATGGGCGCTGAGTGGGCCCGTCTGTTCGAGGGCGTCGAGATCAACAAGATCCTGACGATCGAGGCTTCGGGCATTGGCATGGCCTGCATTGCAGCTCAGCATTTTGGCGGCGTGCCGGTGGTCTTTGCCAAGAAGGCCCAGTCCATTAACCTCGACGGCGAGCAGTATGCCACGACCATCTACTCCTTTACCAAGCAGAAGGAGTACCCGGTCATCGTTGGCAAGCGCTTCCTGTCCGAGGGCGACAAGGTCCTGATTATCGACGACTTCCTGGCCAACGGCTGCGCGCTCGAGGGTCTTATCAAGATCTGCGAGGCTGCGGGTGCCGAGGTGTCCGGTATTGGCATTGCAGTGGAGAAGGGCTTCCAGGGCGGTGGCGATAAGCTCCGCGAGCGCGGCTTCCGCGTTGAGAGCCTGGCCCGTATCGCCGATATGGACTGCGAGACCGGCGAGATCACCTTCGCCTAAGCGCGCAACACAAGCGATTGGTATGCGATGTGACAAAGGGACTTTCCCTTTGTCACATTTTTTATGAGGGGAGGTGTTGATATGGATGAGAACAAGATGGGATGGCGCGAGTATGCGCGCTATGCTGAGATGTCGGTCGAGGAGTTGGCGCGCGATTGCGAGGTGCAGGTGTTTCGCGCGACGGGTCCGGGCGGACAAGGCGTCAACACGACGGACTCGGCGGTGCGCATGAAACATATCCCTTCGGGAATTACCGTGACGGCGCGCGAGAGCCGCAGTCAGTTCCAAAACCGTAGTAGCTGCCTGCGTAAGCTGCGCGCTGAGCTTGAGCGTCGCGGGCGTCCACCGCGCCGACGCGTAAAGACCAAGGTGCCTCTGCGCTCTCGCCAGCGCAGGCTCAATGACAAGCACTTCAACGCCATCAAAAAGGCCAACCGTCGCAAACCGGGCGGGGAGGAATAATCTTCTCAATAAGTTGCGGTGAAATAGGGACTGTTTTGCGGCTTTAGCTGTATAAACAGTCCCTATTTCACCGCAACTTAGGGGTGGTTATCGGGTGGGGTGCCAGACTTGGAGGGCGCCGGCGAGGACATCAACCTCGATGCGCGAGGCGACAACGGGCTCGCCGTCGGCCTGGATGGGGTAGTCGGGCTCCTCCAAGGTGAGCGCGGCATGGCGACAGCGGCGCATGCGAACCGGTGGCAGCTTGGTATGGTGGCCATCTTTGGCCGAAAGGAACATGGGAAGCGCGACCGCGCGCGGAACGGGGCCGCAGGCGTAGCAGACGTCGAGTATGCCGTCGCACGGGTCGGCGTCGGGACAGATGCGATAGCCCGAGCCATAGGTGGGTCCCAGCTGGATGGCCATGATAATCGCCCGCACGCGCTCGGCGGGCGCGCCATCAAAGCTGATGGTCATGGGGTAGTTGCGATAGCGCAGGCCAAACTGCTCAAGTCCCGAGAGGGTGTAGAGCGGAGCACCCGTCAAGCCGGTCTTTTTGCGCAACTCGGTGGTGCCCAGACCAATAGCGGCATCGATGCCGACCGAAAGCGTCTGGTCGTAGTACTCAACGGTAGCCTCGCCGCTGCCACTCGCAGGGCTC
>DXLT01000108.1:1504-4684 GCA_019414555.1 Collinsella sp. | reverse complement strand
GGGCGTGGGCAAGTCGACGTTGCTTGCGCTGGCGGCGGGGGAGTGCGCACCGTGCTCCATGGTGTTTCAGGATGTGCGCCTGGTCGAGGACGCTTCTGCCTTGGATAATGTGCTGGTGTGCGCCGACGCGCGCGTGGATGCCTCGAGTGCCGCAGCCCTGTTGCGCCTGCTGGTACCGGGGATCGATGTGCATGCACGCGTGGCTGAGCTCTCGGGTGGGCAGCGTCGTCGCGTCGAGATTGCCCGAGCCCTGCTGTGCCCGGGCGGCGCAGTGATTCTGGACGAGCCCTTTACCGGTCTAGACATCGCTGCGCGCGACGCATGCGCCGAGGTCGTGCTCGACTTGCTCGACGGCCGCATGCTGTTGCTTGCCACGCACGATGCCGCTGACGCTCGGGCCCTCGATATCTCGGATATCATCACGCTCTAAAAGCCATTTCAGGCGCTAACTCAACAATAAAATGATTCGTTTTCTTCTGTCTCCATGGGGTCGGGTATGTATTCTATCTACGGGGTAATACTTAGGATTACCAAGTAATACCAACGCCGTAGAACAAACTCCAGATGCGGGCCAATCGGGTTGCCTTCACAGCCCGTCGCCCAGCCGCGTGGCCCGCATCCATCCGCACCACCGTCGTTTCAAGAAGGAAGCGCCATGGCAGAACACATGACCCCGGTTGTCGCGAAGGTTTTGCCCGAGGAAAAGGCGGCCTTCGCGGCGGCAACCCAGCTCGTGGGCACCACACCGTCCAACGCCATCCGCATGTTCATCGCCGCTTTCAATCGCTGCGGCACCTTCCCGTTCGACATCTCGCCGAGCGGGGCTTTTGGCGCTGCGCCCGATTCTCATCAACAATGACTGTCCCAAACTGCCGGCACTTGGGGACGTTCCTTTTCAGCCGGCAGTTAAGGAACGTCCCTAAGTGCCGGGTTTTGAGGAGGTTGGCATGCTCAATGCGATGGCGTGGGCGCTTGCCTGTTTTGGCGTTGTCGCTGCCGATATAGCCCTGAGCGTGGTTCTGTTTTCAGTTCTCGATGCCGTGTCGGTGCTGACGGGTTTCCCGATCGACAACCTCGATATTCAATGGTTCCAGGCTGCCGCTCAGACGGCGTCATTTTTGATGGCGCTGCTGTGGTGGCGTTATCTGTGGCCCCGCTCCTTCATGGCACGCCGGCAAGGCGAGCGCCCGCTCGGTGGGGGAGCAAGCGCGGCATGGAAGCGCATTGCCTGCGTTGTCGTGATCGGCCTATCCATGCAGGTGGTCATTAGCTACCTATGCGACGGCGTGCTGTCGCTGCTGCCCGAGGTCGCGGCAGACTATAGCGAGCTCGTCGAGGAAACGGGCATGGGCGATACCAGCCTTCTTGCCGTCCTGACCACGGTGCTCGGCGCTCCGTTTTGCGAGGAACTGCTGGTGCGCGGCATCATCTTTGAGTTTTCGCTGCGTGCGTTTAATCCACAGTGCCGTTCGCTCTGGAAGCGCCGGCGCCGCGCGAACGCGCAAGACGGCGCCATGGTGCCCTGGGCGGCCCCAAGCACGTGGGGTATCGCCGCGGCAATCGTGCTGCAGGCGGCCATCTTTGGCTTTATGCATATGAACTGGGTGCAGGGCTGCTATGCGGGCGCTGCCGGCCTCATTTTTGGTTGGGTGTTCGTGACCACCGGAAAGCTCCGCTACACGATCCTGCTGCACTTTGCCTTTAATGCCGGGTCGTATCTCATGGGGCTGCTGTGGTTTGTGGGCACACCGCTCGACGTTGTGGTCACGGTTGGCATCGCCGGCTTTGTGCTGGTAGAGGCGATGCGCTCGCTGCTTCGATTGCGCATTCCCGTGTCGCGCGAAGCTGATCGGTCTGAGTAATAACGCCTTTAATTAGACCGATGCGTCCTGAACGCACCTGGCGTTTCGCCGAATGCTTCTTTAAATTTTGAGTAAAAGAATGACATGTTGGAGATGCCGACTTTTCGGGCTACATACTGCACGCTGCGCTCGGTGTTATTGAGAAGATATGCCGCCTCTGTGAGCTGCTGGTTGAGCTTGATTTGCGAAAACGTTTTGCCGGTTTTTTGCTTGATCAAGCTGCTGAGATAGCTGGTGCTATAACCCGTATCGCTCGCAATGCTTTCGAGTGTGCAGTCGCCGTAGCTTCGCTCAATATGATTCAGAATCGACACGATGCGTTCGTCCGACATGATCGCCTGGTTATCAGTTGCGGAGCGTCGGTACAGTCCTCGAATGAGAACAAGGAATAGGCTGACGGCGAGGTGCCTCATGAGTTCATTGGAATAGGCATCTTTAAAGTGATATTCGATAAAGAGCATCTCGATGAGGCGTCGCGCATGTCGGGCGTATTCCTCTGGAAGAATGAGATATTTTCGGGCCTCGCGGTTTTTGGACACAAAATCAAATAGAAGATTCGTTAATGGTGACGCGCCGGGTAGCTGGCTCAGGAACAACGAATCGAACATTTCTTTTTTGAAGACGATCGAAATGACGATATCATGCTCGCCCTTAACGTATGGAACGCTTCTGACTACGCCGGTGTTGCAAATGAGCACATCACCCTTTTTAAGGAGCAGTGACCGTCCGTTGACGATAAACGTGCAGACGCCGTCGTACACGTAGTTAAGCTCCATATCCCGATTGATATGAGGAGGAATATCGGTAAAGCGCGACTCCTTGATAAGGCCCACGGGGTTTTCGTCGAGAGTTTCTTTCCAATCAAACAGATAGACCTCTTCGCCGTTAATGGTTGTGGTTTCCACCCTGTTATATCGCGGGCTGAGCTCTCCCGGATGTGTGCGATGCCACTCTTCGGTCTCGGTATGCGTATAGAGCAGCTGTTTGAGATTCGAATCCATGGGGTGTTCCAAGGGTGAACGGTAGAATCGATGCCTTAAACGGTATTATATCTAAAAAAATGTTATAAACAAACGCTTTCTATGCGATATCTTATGCATCTTGTTCTTCCTAGTATTGGGTTATCCGCTGGAGCATCCGATCAAGGAGGGCAAATGAGTAAGTTAAAACATGGGTTTGACTCCGACTTTTTATGGGGCGGAGCCATATCGTGCTCGCAGGCCGATGGCGCCTGGAATGAGGGCGGAAAGGGAAAGTCGACGCAGGATTGTCGATGGCTGGATGGTACCTGGACTCATGACCAGATTGAGGACAAGCA
>DXLT01000108.1:0-1494 GCA_019414555.1 Collinsella sp. | reverse complement strand
GTTAGGCGCGGTAACGACTTCTATCATCACTACCGTGAGGACATCGCGCTTTTTGCGGAGATGGGCCTCAAGCTGTTCCGCACTTCTATTTGCTGGAGCCGAATCTATCCTAACGGAGATGATCTTGAGCCTAACCGCGAAGGCATCGAGTGGTATCGAAGCATGCTGGGTGAGTGCAAAAAGCACGGCATTAAAACCTTCGTCACCATGCTCCACTATGACATCCCGGTAAATCTTGTCACCACATATGGGGGATGGAAGAATCGCAAGACGATTGATTTCTTCGCCCGCTATGTCGAGACAATCGTTACGGAATTGGGCGATCTGGTCGATTTCTGGCTGCCTTTTAACGAGTTCAATGCAGCGCGTTTTTCGCCTTGGGACGGGGTCTGTCTGGTCAAAGACGAAGAGGGGGAGAACTTCGATCGAGCCATCTTCCAGTGCCTGCACCACGAGTTCGTTGCCAATGCGCGTGCCGTCGAGATTGTCCATCGTCTTTCGCCCGATACTCCCGTTGGCGGCATGATCGCTCGATTCTGTACGTATCCCGCCACCTGCCGTCCCGAAGATAACATGCAGGCTATTCACGACGACCAGTATTCCAACTGGTTCTATACGGACGTGATGGCTCGTGGAAAATACCCCGCTTATATGAATCGCTATTTCGATGCGTGTGATATCGAGATTCAAATGGAACCGGGCGATGAAGAGCTCATCGCTCGCAACACGGTCGACTTCCTGGCCTTTTCGTACTACTTTTCCCAGGTATCCACCTGCGATCAGGGATGGGAGAAGACTGCGGGTAATCTGGTCATGGCAAACAAGAACCCTTATCTCGAGACGAGTGAGTGGGGCTGGCAGCTCGATCCCATTGGCCTGAGGGTTACCCTTAACCAGATGTATGACCGCTATGGGCTGCCTCTGTATATCGCCGAGAACGGCCTCGGTACATCTGATGTAGTCGAGGAGGATGGCAGCATCCACGACGAGTATCGAATCGATTATTTGCGCCAGCACATAAAGTGCCTTAAAGAAGCGGTGATCGATGGCGTTGACGTGCGCGGATACATGATCTGGGGATTCATTGACCTTGTTGCCTGCGGTCCTCTTACGATGGACAAGCGCTACGGGCTTATCTATGTCGATCTGGATAATTGCGGCAACGGCACTGCGGAGCGCTCGCGTAAAGACTCTTTCTATTGGTATCAGAAATGTATCGCCACTAATGGCGAGGATCTTGGGTAGGAGTGATTGTCGTGGCAGACAAGAAGGAACTGGCCGCTCGTGTCCTCGAGCTCGTGGGCGGCGCCGATAACGTTGTTATGGCAACGCACTGCATTACAAGGCTCAGATTCAACCTGAAGGACGATAGCAAGGCAGACCTGGAGGCCCTTAAGACGCTTGACGGCGCCTTGGGCGCGCAGGTTAAAGACGGACAGTGGCAAGTTGTTATCGGCGCCGCCCACGAGCTCGAGGACACGAGCGGCCAGTTCC
>DXLT01000107.1:0-4712 GCA_019414555.1 Collinsella sp. | reverse complement strand
CGAGCAGGGCGATACCGATAGCGCCCATCAGCCCCGGGTGGGGCGCACGCGTGACGGGTTTGCCCAGATACTGCTCGAATGCGCGCAGCACCGCGTCGTTTCGGAACGTGCCGCCCTGGACGACGACTTTGTCGCCCAGACGGTTGAGATTTGAAACGCGAATGACCTTGGTGAACACGTTCTCGATAATCGAACGGCAGAGACCGGCCATGATGTCGCCCGGACCCTTACCGCGCCGCTGCTCGGAAACGACGCTGCTGTTCATGAACACCGTGCAGCGGCTGCCGAGAACGGCGGGGGCTTTGGACGAAAATGCCTCGGTCGCGATATCCTCAACGGCTATTCCGAGGTTTTTGGCAAAACCCTCGAGGAACGAGCCGCAGCCCGCAGAGCACGCCTCGTTGACGACGATATCGGTCAGCACGCCGTGGTTGAGCCAGATGGCCTTCATATCCTGTCCGCCGATGTCGAGCACGAAGGTCGCATCGGGAACGCATGCGCACGCGGCGCGGGCGTGCGCGACCGTCTCGACCGTATGGTAGTCGGCGTGGAACGCGCGCGCGAAAAGCTCCTCGCCGTATCCCGTGGTGCCCACGGCATCGATCGCAAGCGTGACTCCCGCTGTCTCCCAGCGGTTCTTCAAGCTGACAAGACCCTGTTGGGCGACGTCGAGCGGTCTGCCGTTATTAGACGCGTAGAACGAATCGACAAGCTCACCCGCCTCATCGACCAGGGCGAACTTGGTCGTCGTGCTCCCCGAATCGATACCGAGCGCCACACGCACCGTCTCTCCGGGCGCATACGCATCCGGACCCTTTGCCGGCGTCTCTTTGCCATGGCGTGCCGTAAAATCCGCCTGCTCGGCAGGTGTGGCAAAAAAGGGCTGGGCAAGACGTCCCTCCCCGCTTGCGGGCGCGACCGTCTCGAGCTTATCCAGCCGGACAAAAGCGTCGGGAAGGTCGATCGGTTGGGACGATGCGAACATGTCGGTCAGCGACAGGGCGGCACCGCGCGCGACCATGATCTGCGGATCGCGCGGGACGATAACCTGATCGTCCGATAGATTCAGTTGCTCCCGGAACACGCGGACCAGTGTGGGGTTGTAGGCGAGCGTACCGCCCTCGAAGATTACCGGCGGCTCGATGTCGATACCCTGGGCCAGACCGCCGATCGTTTGGCGGGCGACCGCGTGAAGCGCCGAAAGCGCCAGGTCGGTGGTAGGAATGCCCTCGTTGAGCAGCGGCTGGATATCGGTCTTTGCGTACACGCCGCAGCGGCCCGAGACCT
Organism: Collinsella sp.; assembly: GCA_019414555.1. Taxonomy (GTDB): domain Bacteria; phylum Actinomycetota; class Coriobacteriia; order Coriobacteriales; family Coriobacteriaceae; genus Collinsella. The sequence continues at coordinate 3,425 of DXLT01000107.1, read as the reverse complement.
CGTGGACGGTCGTTCCCCGGCTTGCGAGCTGCTCGAACTCGCCCGATTCGGTGCCGACCCCCATGAGCTTTGCCATCTCGTCGATAAATGCACCGGTACCGCCTGCGCACGAGCCGTTCATGCGCATGTCGGCAACCTCGATGTCTCCCTTATCGTTGGTGCGGAAGAAGATCATCTTGGCGTCTTGGCCGCCCAGCTCGATGGCGCAGCGCGTCTGCGGATAGAACCTGCTGATCGCGAGCGCGTTGGCGACCACCTCCTGAACGTACGAGGCGCCCAGCGCGGTCGCGATATCGCGCGCACCCGAGCCGGTCACCGCAACGCGCAGCGACTCATGGGGAAAGCGCTCGGCGAGCTCGCCGAGCATGGCGCGCACGCTCGCTGTCTGACACGCCCCGTGGCGGCGATATCCCCACCACGCCTCGGTCATATCCTCGTGCATCGCGTAAACTTTGGTCGTCGTCGACCCTACGTCCAGTCCTACTAGCAACGCCATAATGCTCCGTCTCTCGCATTTTTCCCGCTAGAGATATACCACTCTACGTAATACAACAGACTGTTGTATTTAAACTCCGTATAAAAAGCGGCTGCCGAAACGCTTCAGCAGCCGCCGAATGCACCAACAGATTGTTCTGCGCGCTAGCACGTCGGGCAACGGAGCAGCACGGGCCCTCCGGTCATGCGCACCGCTCACGCCCGCGATGTCGCCGAGAGAGCTATCCACGCTTAGGGCTCCAACCAAGCAAGTCGCCCGCGCTCAGCAGATCCCTAAGCGAGCTACTCGCACTCAGGAGCCATAGCCTGCTCCAAGAGCTCGGCATGCTCCTCCTCGAAAACCGTCCCCACAGGGAAGGCGCGACGGAAGACGAAGCGGGAAATCGGACCGGCTACCAAAAGGTTCCACGGCAGCGCCATCACAAAATTATGCGGGATGTTGATCATCCAGATCGCGGGCACGGAATACAGGTTCGCAAGGATGCCGCCGGGCATGTGCGTCAGACCCTCACAGGCACCGTACAGCGACATGATGATGACCATGGGAACGACCATGCAGGAGCTGACGGCGAGCGTCATAGCGAGCGGCGAGCTCTTGCCCGGAGTAACCAGGAACTTGAAGGCGAAGCCTTTGGCTGGCGGGCTGGCGATAAACCAGTCGCAGCACATGGCAAAGACGTAGGCAACGGGGAAGCCAAGCCATGCAGCGGCAACAACCTCGCCGTTGATGGCCCCATGCTGCAGGGCAACGTTGTAGATGCTCATCCAGAGCACCATGCAAAAGCACATGATAAAGGTGAACAGCAGGCTCTCTCGTTTGTTGATAGGCATAAAGGGCAGATTCCTCTCTGTGTTGTACCGCGGCGCCACGCAACAAAAACGGGCGGGCAAGATGGAGCTGTTGGGACTTCATCTCGCCCGCCCGTGTTACGCGCGTCTGCGACTACTTATGTGGTGGAACTACCCTAACACGAACGGCGCGCGCTTCGTAAGCGTTGAGTTTGTGGAGATGCAGGGCACCAAAACCCCCGACCCCATAAGTTGCGGTGGAATACGGACTGTTTTGACCCTTTAAGCAACAATTCAGTCCCTATTTCACCGCAACTCATTTGGTGCAAAGTAACCTGTCCCCCTTGTACCAATTAGCTGGTGTGGCGCCAGCGAGGGTCGGTGAGCGTACGCGCCACACCCAGTCCAACGGGCAGAAACGCTACGATGAGCACTGCGCGCACAAACCAGCCGAGCATATTGACCGTGTCGAAGGTGCACATGTAATACATCGAGCGATACAGATACAAGCCCGGCACCATAATGACAATCGAAGGCACCGTGAGGGCGATGCGCGGGTAGGTGAGCTTGACTTCAGCCAAGCTTGCGAGCAGCCCCGATACCAGCGCGCCGATAAACGCTGCTGCCTCGGGAGGCATTCCCGTGCTGAGGCCCAGGAAGGGAATCATCGTCGGCGCATCGACAAGGGTCAGACGCAGGGTATTGGACACGGCGCCGATCAACCCAGCTGCCGCGGCCATCTTTACCGGGCTGTTGAACATCACCGAGAAGCCGAATACGCCAACGAAGCTCATCACCACGCGCAGGAGCGTAAGGGCAAGCGGCGAAAGGCCCAGTGGGGCAAAGTCGTCCGGCGCCAGGCCAACACACTCGGCAACCATCCAACCTACGAGGGTCGCCATCACAATAATCGATACGGCATATGAAAGGCGCTCGATACCGCTTCGCATGTCGAGCTTAGCGATGTCGAGGCCTGCCGTAATGAGTGGAAAGCCGGGAATCACAAAGAGCATGGCGCCGATATAGCCTTCTTGGTGCGACATTGCCCCCGGTATGACCTGGCCAAGGCCGAGCAATGCCAGCAGATACGAAACGCAAGCGAGCGCAACGCCGGTCGTCAGCGCGCTGAACTGACCAAGGCCTTGCTTGAGAATATGGGAGCGGGCAAAGTTGCCGACACCCGCGCCCACGAACGCGCAGGCCATCTCGATAGGGCCGCCGCCGAGCAAAAAAACGAAGGCGCCACAGGCGCAGGCCGCCGCAAGGCCCTGTTGCCAAGGCGCGTAATCAGGTTTTGAACTCTCAACGGTCTTGAGCATCTCGTGATACTCATGCACGGTAAACCGGCGCCCATAAGTCTCGATTTCCTTTAGGAAGCTCTCCATCATCCAAATGCGATGAGTGTTGACGCCCGTTGTTGGCAGGCTGACGACCTCGTTAAAGCAGTGGCCGCCTTCGATGCAGGTGCACTCAAACGACAGAAGACTTAAGTCAACGTGGATGGTGACACCGAGTACGGCGGCAACACGATTCATGGTATCGCGCACGCGCCAGGCACCCGTTCCGCTTGCCAGCATAAGCATGCCGGTGCGGCAGATGATGGATGATTTATCGGTGAGCGGCGCATCGACGGCAAGCTCATCGCCTGCCGTCACGATCTGGTGCCAGTCAGTTTTCATATGGAGCGCGCCGGCACGAACGCCGTGGTGCATGGGGGCTCTCGAAAGCAGCGAGTTAAGGCGCGAAGGCTGTGAGGGCTCCGCCGATTCGCCCTCGTCCTCGTCGGGCTCTTCATCGACCAGGTCAAAGGAATCAAGCGGCGCTGGCTCGCGACGGTCGATCAGCTCCTCGTCCTCATCATCAAAGTAGTTGAACTGATCGAGCATGTCCTCTTCGATTGAACGCTCGCTCGCGTCGTCCATATAGACGCTCCCTTCCTACCGACTAACCCCCATCCTAGGCAGCAACGGCTAAAGGAAACATAAAAGAGACGGCTGTCATGCGAGCCATGTGCGCAATAGCCGTGGGTAGTCGTTTAAGAACGTCCCCAATGACTACCAGTAACTCGACAAGGACTGTCCCCAAGTGCCGGCAGAGACGATATGAGCAGGACATAAAAACATTGAGAGCCCCTGCTGCAT
>DXLT01000106.1:0-4746 GCA_019414555.1 Collinsella sp. | reverse complement strand
TTGTTGAGGATCGGGGCAAAGATCAGGTGGTTGAAGTACTCGCTCACGCTGTCCTTGATGTCGTTGAGGCCGAGCTCCTTGGCGTCGAGCTGATAGACGCGCTCGCCACCGTACTGGTTGACAAAGCGGATGCCGCGCTCGTCGTTACAGCGGCTGCGGCCGACGCTGATGAGCTGGAACAGCGAGGTGCGCTTGTCCAGGATCTCGAAGGGGCCGTGGAAGAAGTCGCAGGTGTTGATGGTGCAGGAGTCGATCTGCAGCATCTCCTGCACGTTGCAGATGCTAAAGACGTAAGCGGCACCAAAAAGCGGACCCTGAGCCATGACATTAATGCAGGGCTTGTCGGCGTTCTGCTCGGCCCACTTGGCAGCGAGCGGACGGGTGTACTCGACGGCCTTGCGATAGATGGGATCGATCAGGTCGAAGGCGGCCATGGCGGTCTCGTACTCGGCATAGCCCTCGGTCTGCTGCGTGAGCTCCATGGCGATCATGGTCACGACGGCGGAGTTGGTACGGCCCATGCAGGACTCGTCGACGGCCAGGCTGTCGTACTGGATCTTGTAGTCGCAGACCTCGGTGAGGCCGGACTCGTCGACATAGATGGCGATGGTGCTGGCGCCGTGGTCCTTGGCGACCTGGGCGGCGACGATGGTCTCCTTGGTGCCGCGCATGGACACGACGACGGCCAAGGTGTTCTCGTTGACGTAGGCAGGGGTTGCGTGCACGAACTCGTTGCTGGTGTAGCTGGAGCTCACGACCTGCGTGGCCTCGTGCTCCATAAAGTACTGGGCAGGATAGTTGCCGCCGTTGGATCCGCCGGCGCCAATCCACACGACGCGCTTGATACCGCCCTTGTCCGCCTTGTCAGCCAAAACCTGGGAGACGACGTCCTTAACCTGTTCCTGAGTGGTCATCGTGCATCAGCCTTTCTTCTCGTTTGATGCTCATCACAGGCATACAAGTTACATACATGTTTTGGTTATGTCGACTAGTTGTATGCTATATTTGTCTTAGAAATTTTGCTGATGCGGTTTTCGATAACTGGATACCAGCGGTTTTGTTGTTGTATTGAATACATGCTTGATTAGATACGTATACAAGTTAGATACAGGTTGATCGCATGAACGCTTCATCTAAAAAGAGACTGACCCAATACGAGCGCTTGGCGGGCATACTGCGCGACCGCATCGCCTCCGGCACCTACGCACGTGGAGACAAGCTGCCGTCCGAGATGGAACTCATGGACGAATCGGGTCTGTCGCGCAGCACCGTGCGCCATGCCCTTAAGGTACTAGCTGATGAGGGCCTGGTTCGCACCGAGCGCGGGCGCGGCGCCTTTGTGGCCGACACGCCGGCGCTCCACGAGAACAACCTGGTGTTTTCGAGCTATACGGCACAGGTCCAGGGTCAGGGCATGAAGCCCACCACGCGCACGGTGGACTCGGGCTTTGCCAAGGCCGCGGGCAATGCTGCCAAGTTCTTCGATGTCACCGTGGGCAGCAAGCTCGTCAAACTTGTCCGTCTGCGTTATCTGGACGATGCGCCGCTGTGCCTGGAGACTACCTATCTACCACCGAGCTTTGAAGCACTCATCGATCGCGATATCAATGGTTCGCTCTACGCGACGCTGCGCCAAGAATTCCATCGCGCGCCGGCACAGGGGCATAAGACCTTTGAGGTGTGCTACGCCTCGCAAAACGAGGCGTTTTTGCTCAACGTCAAGCGCGGGCAGGCGCTGATCCTGATCACCGACTACGTCTACGACACCGACGGCCGCCCGCTCCATGTCTCCAAGCGCATCCAGCGCACCGACCGCGCCAAATACACCGAGCCCATCGGTTAGCGCACCAAACGAGGCAAAATGTACCTAAAAAACGTTTTACCTGCGGTTTTTATTAAATCTCAAGCCGGCATGGCGCAAATGCCAACATCGCCTGGCAATACGCGCCGTCCAAGCTCAACTGTTCCTGCTCAGAATATCCAGCACCGTAAACCTAAGTGAGTAGACTTTTCGCGACCTGCCGAGCACACCCAAAACAGCCACCTCCGTGACCTGCGGTTTTACTAAAGCAGATACGCTTTGTGCTCGCCTTGCGCCAAAAAGTCTACTCACTTAGCTCGCAAGGCGTCTCGACGGGACGATTCGAGTCAAAAAGCGTACGAACGCGGCGCTTCTTGCGGCAATTTGATACCGCAAGACAGCCAAAAACCTGCCAAAAAGGGACAGGTTTATTTTGGTCGGTTTTATCTGGGGTTTTGCTACATCCGCAGGTTGAACCTATCAATCAAACGGCTCAACGCAAAGGCCGCCGCGAAGGAATTCACATCCTTCGCGGCGGCCCTTAACGTTTGCCCAGATAAAACCTGCCAAAATAAACCTGTCCCTAAATGGTAGGTTTGAAACCTTGGGCGACAAGTGCGGGAAACCAGGTTGGCTTGGGTTGGTTGGGTGTGCGCTCGGCTAGGACCAGTTCCATCCAGCACATGTCGTACCAGCGGCCGAACTTTTGGGCACAGCGGTCGAAGGCGCCCACCAGGCGATACCCCATATGGGCATGGAAATCCTGACTGTTATGCGTCAGATATTCGTCGTCCTTGTCGTGCGGCACGGCAATGAGCGCGCACATGTTGGTGATGCCCATCGCGATCAGACATTGCTTGAGCGCGTCGTGCAGCTTGCGGCCCAACCCGCCGTGGCGCACGTCGCGCGCCAGGTAGATCGACGTCTCGACCGACCAGTCGTATGCCTCGCGGCTGTTAAGCGGACTCACATAGGCATAGCCTACCGGATGCCCGTCCAGCTCCATCACCAAATACGGATAGCGCTTGAGCGTACGCTCGATGCGCCCGGCGAACTCCTCAACGCTCGGCACCTCGTATTCGCAGGTAATCGCCGTCTGGCGCACATACGGCTCATAGATAGCAAGCAACGCCGACGCGTCTTCGGGCGTCGCCAGGCGGATCGTCGGCTCGGACATCTCGGTCATACAACCCTTCTCCCCCAAAAGCAAAGGCCGCCCTGCGCCAAATCCAAGCGCAAGGCGGCCCCTCGTCATTACATCAGGCTACAGGACAGCCGCCAGCGCGTCGATGTCCTCCTGCGTCGTGGCCCAGCTGGTGCAAAAACGCACCACCGTGTGGGTCTCGTCGTACTTTTCCCAGTACTCGATCGAGGCATGCTCGCGAATGCGGGCCATGTCCTCGTTGGGCAGAATCACAAACTGCTGGTTTGTGGGCGTCTCCAAAAAGAACTGGTAACCGCGCTCGTGCAGCACACGGCGTAGCGCCTGGGCCGTCTCGATCGCCTGTCGACCAATCTCAAAATACAGGCCATCGGTAAAAAGAGCCTCAAACTGCACGCCCGTCAGGCGGCCCTTGGCAAGCAGTGCGCCATGCTGCTTAATACGCGGAATGGGATGCGCCGGAGCGTGCATGCCGCAAAACACCACGGCCTCGCCGCAGAGCGCGCCGCACTTGGTGCCGCCGATGTAGAACACGTCGCACAGCTGCGCCAGCTCGGGCAGGGCAATGTCGCACTCATCGGCCGCCAGCGCATAGGCCAGGCGAGCACCGTCCACAAACAGCGGAATCTCGCGCTTCTGGCACACTGCGTGAATCGCCGCGAGCTCGGCCTTGGAGTACAGCGTGCCGTACTCGGTCGATAGGCTCACGTACACGGCACCCGGGAACACCGTGTGCTCGTAGCTCTCGTTTTCGTAGAACACCTGGATATAGTTCTCGAGGTCCTCGGCGTGCATCTTGCCCTCGTAGCCGGGGATGGTGAGCACCTTGTGGCCGCCAAACTCGATGGCACCCGCCTCGTGGCAGGCGACGTGGCCAGTCTCGGCAGCAACGACGCCCTCGTACGGCGCGAGCAGCATGTCGATCACCGTCGCGTTGGCCTGCGTGCCGCCCACCAGAAAAAACACGTCGGCATCGGGAGCCTGACAGGCCTCGCGGATAAGCTGCTTGGCACGCTCGGTGTGCGCATCGGTACCGTAGCCGGGCTGCGGCTCCATATTGGTGTCGACGAGCGCCTGCAGCACTGCCGGATGTGCACCGTGGGAATAGTCGTTGTTAAACGCGAGCATGGCAATCCTCTCTTACCGGGTATCGGCCAGATGATTCAAACGGGGCTATTGTACGCCGTTGGGATAGGCAATGCGCGCGGCAAGGCACTCAAGTGCCAGTACCAGGGCAAAACCGCAGCTCACATCACTCAAAAAGTGCGCGCCGATCACGATGCGGCCAAGCGCGACGAGTGCCGCGACCACAGCCGCCATCCAAAAGACCACGCGGCGGCGCGACGGTTTTTCCTTAAAGGCCGCCGCGGGAAGCCCGGCGAGCATAAGGCCGATCGCCGCATGCGCGGTGTGTCCACTCGCGAACGACTTGAACCCGTCCTTGATCACGCCGGCGGCGATATAGGTCCACTTGTCGGGATTGCCGATCACCCACCACGGCTGAAAATTGAGCCCTGGCGTGACCTCGATCACGCGCATGCGCGGGCGCGACCACAGCGGCTTAACAATCACGTTGAGGATAATGGCCTGAGCGACCCACACGGCAAGTACCATCAACGCCCAGCGTGTGAGCTCGTCAGGCGCGGTGTCGTGCGTAAGGCGGTAGGCGATGAAGTTGGCTGCGATGACCAACGCAAACGTCAGCACCAGCTGAACGGCAATGAGTTTACCGCCAACCCGCAGGGACGAAACGATCTCGTAGCCGGCTAGGCCAACGTTGACG
>DXLT01000105.1:1390-4763 GCA_019414555.1 Collinsella sp. | reverse complement strand
CTGAGTAACCGAGGGGAGGGCGCACATGGGAATGACTGGTGCATACGAGCGCAATCTCGATGCAAAAGGTCGTCTATCCCTGCCTGCACCCCTTCGCGAGGAGCTTGGAGAGCACGTTCGCGTGTTTAAAGCCCTGGATGTCGATGCTCTGTACGTGTTCTCTGCCGAGGCCTTCGATAAGTGGGTCGAAGGACTCTTCGCGGGTCGTGAGGGCCACGAGGGTTTTAACCCGCGTGACATTAACGACCAGAAGCTCATGAGGGCGATCAACAAGCGCACCACGTCGATGGACGTGGACAGCGCCGGTCGTATCGGTCTTTCCGAGTCTCTCCGCAAGCAGGCGAACCTCGACCGCGAGGTCACGGTTGTGGGCAACTACGACCACCTTGAGGTTTGGGATCGCGCCGCGGCCGATGAGGACGATGACGATGAGGCCCTGCTGGACCTCTTCTTCTCGTAAGGGCAAGGCACGGGTAACGGATGGAGCGTGGGATCTTGACACAAGAATATCGGCATGAACCTGTCATGCTCGGCGAAGTGCTTGAGTCGCTGCGGCTAAAGAGCGGCTCCGTTGTCTGCGATTGCACCCTTGGCGGTGCCGGCCATTCGGTAAAGATGGCCGCGCAGGTGGGGGAGACGGGCCTTTTGCTCGGCGTCGATCAGGACGACATGGCCCTCGAGGCCGCTGGCGCCCGTCTGGACCGCGAGGTTCCCGGCGTTCCGCACCAGCTGCTGAAGGGCAACTTCGGCGACTTGGACGAGCTGCTTTGCTCGGCCGAGGTGCCCGGGGTCGATGGCTTCCTGTTCGATTTGGGCGTTTCGTCACCGCAACTCGATATCCCTGGCAGGGGCTTTTCGTATAACGAGGACGCCCCATTGGACATGCGGATGGATCCGGGTAATAACACCTTAAACGCAGCTGAGGTCATCAACACCTATAACGAACACGACCTCGCCCGGATTCTACGCGTCTACGGCGAAGAGAAGTTCGCCTCGCAGATCGCGCGCGAGATCGTGCGCCGCCGCGAGCAAGAACCGATCGAAACCACCGGCCAATTTGTCGAGATCATCAAGGCGGGTATCCCGGCTGCCGCTCGTCGGCATGGCGGACACCCGGCCAAGAAAAGTTTCCAGGCCATTCGCATCGAGGTCAATCACGAGCTCGATGTGCTCGAACGAGGGCTTGATGCCGCCACCAGGTGGCTCAACCCGGGCGGACGTATCTGCGTCATCTCGTATCACTCGCTCGAGGACCGTATCGTAAAGAACCACTTTAAGGAGATGAGCCAGGGGTGCACGTGTCCGCCGGAGATTCCGGTGTGCGTGTGCGGCAACGTGCCGATACTCAAGGTCATCACCCGCAAACCCTTGGTTGCCCAGCCTGATGAGGTTGAGCGCAACCCTCGGGCGAGATCAGCCAAAATCCGCGTGGCGCAGCGTCTGTAGGCGCGACCGCGCGATATTGGACCTCCCGCTCGCACCATAAACGAAGCTTAAACACACTACCAACGTACTCGGGATGGGAGGCGGCATATCATGGGCTACAACACTTCAAGCGCAGCACTCGCCTATGATATGAACGCCATGCCCGCCTATCGTGAGACGCCGCAGGCCCCCGTTGCTCCCCGTGAGCAGCGCACGCCGCGCTTTGATGTCTACACGGGCGCGGGCCGTCAGGCAAACCAGGCGGTAAGCCCGGTTTTCATGAGCGTTCTTAAAACGTTTTGCATCATTGCGGCTATCTTCATGACGATCGGCGTCGCCCGCGTGGCGCTCGCCGGCGTTACGGCCCAGGTGCTCAACAGCAACGCCGAGCTTACCAACACGCTCGAAAAGGCGACCGATGAGAGCTCCGACCTGGAGGTCATGCATTCGGTCTATGGCGCCGACACGCGCATTCGCGACCTTGCGGGCGCTTATGGCATGGTGGAGCCCAGCGAGAGCGTTACACTTGACTTTTCGCAGGATGCAGCCGCGGGCGCCAACGCGACCGCGACCGCTCAGTAGCAAGACGGTAGCTGAGTATGACAAATGACTATCGCCGCGGTTCCGATGGGGGCCGCGGTTCTGGACGTCCCTCGTCGCGGGGACGTTCTGGTTATCAAGGAACGGGTCGGCAATCTTACAACGCCGGGCAGTCCCGTGGCAACGACCCGGCGTCGCGACTTCGCGGCTCGGGCGGCCCTCAAGTGCATAACAACAGGTCGCGCAAGAGTTCGTCGACCGAATGGCTCACAGGCGCGCCTCTGCCTCGCCGCAAAGCCGTCATGGGATTCATTGGGTTTGGCTTGGGCTTGGGCGTCTTTCGCCTTGCCGACTATCAAATTGTCGAAGCCGATAAACTGCGCGAGCGTGCCGATGCGCGCCGCCTGCTTGCGCAGACCCTCTATGCCAAACGCGGCACCATCTACGACCGCAACGGTAACGTGCTAGCGTCGTCGGTCGAATGTCGCAACATCGCCGTGAACCCGCAGCTTGTCGAGGATGTTGACAAGACGGTGTCGGCGCTGGTCAAGGCAACTGGGATCGATAAAAAGACCTGCCGCAAGCTCGTCGAGTCCGATGGCACCTGGGTGTATATCAAGCGCCAGGTGGACGAAGACGATGCTGCGGCGCTGGAGAAGAAGAACCTGCCCGGCGTGCTTTTTGAGCAGGCCATGAAGCGCGTATATCCATACGGCAATCTGGCATCGCAGGTGCTGGGTGTAGTGAATGTAGACAACGACGGCTTGACGGGTCTCGAGAAGCAATACAACAAGCTTCTGACCGGTACGAACGGTTCTCTTGTGCGCGAGCGCGCGAGGGACGGCAGCTATATCGCGGGCGGTGCCTATAAAAAGGTGGCTGCGGTCGACGGCGTTGATATCGTGACGACGCTCGACGTCAATATCCAGCGTGCGGCCGAGGATGCCCTGGCAGAGGCAGTTGAGAAGACTAAGGCCAAGAACGGCTCGGCGCTGGTCACCGATCCTACGACAGGCGAGATCTTGGCAGCCTGCTCGTATCCGACTTACGACCAGACCGATCTGGAAAACGCCAAGACCGAGGATATGAACTTGCGCCTGGTCACCGACGCCTACGAGCCCGGCTCGGTCTTTAAGACGCTCGTGGCGGGCGCCGGCTTCGACTTGGGCGTCGTGCGATCGAGTACGTCGTTTGAGGTGCCGGCGAGCATCAAGGTGGGTGACGATACCGTCACCGATGCCGACAAGCGCGACTATGCCATGACCATGGATGTGCGCGAGATGATGCGCCGTTCGTCCAACGTGGGCTTTGTCCTGGTGGGGCGCAAGATCGGTGCGGACGACTTTGCCGCCTATGTGGACAAGTGGGGCATAGGTCACAGCTCCGGTGTCGATTTTCCGGGCGAGAG
>DXLT01000105.1:0-1380 GCA_019414555.1 Collinsella sp. | reverse complement strand
CTGGGCATCGTCAAGGAGCGTGACCAGTATGACGGCGCCACGCTGGGATCGATGAGCTTTGGACAGGCGCTGTCCGTCTCGCCGATTGAGATCGCACGTGCCGTGGGCGGCATCGCCAACGGCGGCGTGATGATGACCCCGCACTTCTATAAGTCCAGCAAAGGCGACGAGAAGGACTGGGGCGAAGGCGAGCGCGCGATTTCTGAGGACGCCGCATCCCAGGTGACATCGTGCATGCAGACGGTCGTGTCCGAGGGAACGGGCGTTGGCGGCGCGGTTGACGGCTATGACGTGGCGGGTAAGACCGGTACGGCCGAACGAGCCGACGAGAACGGCGGCTACCTCAAGGAGAACTACATGTCGTCCTTTATGGGCTTTGCGCCGGCACAATCGCCCAAGGTGCTGTGCTATATCACGCTCGACGGAACGCCGAGCGGCTCAGATGCCGCTGCGGTGCCGTTCCAGTCCATTATGGCCAACGCGCTCGACGTGCTGGGTATCCCGCACACGAAGTAGGGGGTTACAATCTTTGGGGCGTGGTTTGTTGTCCCATATGAGGGGTGTTCACATGCCCTGCACCACGCATGCGCGGCGCTGGGATACAATACGCCGATAGCATTATTAGGTTTACAGGGGAGCTGCAATGATAGAGATCGCCGTCAACAACCTCGCGGCCGCAACAGGGGCCCGAACCGTGACGGGAGAAGCCGATCGGGTATGCCGCGGGTGCGTTATCGACTCGCGCCAGGTCGAGGAAGGGACGATTTTCGTCGCCTTTCCCGGTGAAAACGTCGACGGCAATGATTTTGCTTCCCGTGCCGTCCAGTCGGGCGCCGGCGCCGTCGTGATGACGCGTGAGCCCGAGGCCGAGCTGGTCTCGCTGGCGCAGGACAAGGGCTGTGCCATCTTGCTGACCGATGATCCCGAGGAGTTTCTGCTGCGTTTGGCGCACACGTACCGTCTGGAGCTTGGCTGCCTGGTCGTTGGTATTACCGGTTCTATCGGCAAGACGACGACCAAGGACGTGCTCGCCGCCGTGCTCGCCAAGCGCTATCGTGTCTGGGCCACCAAGGGCAATTTCAATAACCTGATCGGCATGCCGCTCACGGTGCTTTCCGCTCCGGCCGATACCGAGGTCCTGGTGCTCGAGATGGGCATGAACCATTTCCACGAGATCGAGCGCCTGTCCCAGTCCGCCAATCCCAACCTTGCCATCGTGAGCAAGATTGGTACCTCTCATATCGGCATTTTGGGTAGCCGCGAGAACATCGCCCGCGCTAAGGCCGAGATTGTCCAGGGTATGTGCGCCGCCGGCGACTTCTTGCCGCTGCTGGTTTTGGGCGGCGAGGACGACTTTACGCCGTTCATTCGCGATACGTT
>DXLT01000104.1:0-4787 GCA_019414555.1 Collinsella sp. | reverse complement strand
CATGGAGGTGGCCATCTCGGCGGCCTTAGCGGCAATCTTGTAGACGAACATGTCAAAGGCGAGCTGAGCCTCGGGGTCACCAGCAGCGGCGAGCTCCTCAACGTTGCGGCAGTCGTTGGTCTTGCCACCGGTCACAGCCAAAAGGCCAGACTTCTTGTTCATCATCTCGTCGACCTCGTCGAAGGTGTAGCCACCCTCGCGCTGCAGGTAGCACACGGTAGCCGGGTCGATGGAGCCGCAGCGGGTGCCCATCATGACGCCGTCGAGCGGCGTCAAGCCCATGGTGGTGTCCATGCACTTGCCGTCCTCGATGGCGCACAGGGAAGCGCCGGAGCCGATATGGCACACGACGACCTTGCGGGCCTCGCCGTTGGTCATCTCGGCGACCTTCTTGGAGATGTAGCGATAGCTGGTGCCGTGGGCGCCGTACTTACGGATGTGCAGCTTGTCGCAAACATCCTTGGGAAGGGCGTAGGTCTTGGCGACCTCGGGCATGTTGAAGTGGAAAGCGGTGTCGTAGACCGTGACGTTGGGCAGATCGGGATACTGCTCCAGGCAGTACTCGATAACGTTGGCCTCGGGGTTGTTGTGCAGCGGCGCCAGCGGGGCGACCTCGCGAATCTTGGCGAGGACGTCCTCGTCGACGAGGGAGGAATCACCAAAGTACCAACCGCCCTGAACGATACGGTGGCCGATGCCCTCGATCTTGACGCCGTTGGCCTCAAGGTCCTTCAGGACGACCTCGATGGCGACCTTGTGGTCGGGGAACTCGATGTTCTCGGTCACCTTCTTGGAGCCATTGGCAGCATGGGTGAAGGTACCACCGGTAAAGCAGACGCGCTCGCAGGAGCCCTTTGCGGACACCTTATGGGACTTGGTGTCGATGACCTGATACTTAAGGGTCGAAGATCCCGCGTTGACGACCAGAACGTTCATGTGTCTCCCTACTAACAGGCGGTGTGGCGCCGCCAGGTTACATACGCTTCAATAATAAACCCAAACGCCCTCGCGCTCGGGTTTATTGCGTTGATATATAAGTTATCGGTGCCTAAATACTCATGGCCTTTGACTTGTAAGACGAAATAGCGCGGGGATATACACCAGGGAAGAAATCCCGAGCGCAACAAGCAATACGACTCGAATGCCCGCGATGCTGCTCAACGCAGCATTGAACAGATAGAAAAGGATGGCACCCACCGCCACCATCTGGCTTTGGACCGAAATCAGTGAACAGCGCATCGAAGAATCGACAGCATTTTGAAAAATTGAGTATTTAATTGGAGCAAATAACGAGTACGCGACCGTCTGCAGTACATAGAACACGGGCAGCAAATAGACCGGAGTAAAGGGAATCAAAAACAGAGCAGCCAGGGAAAGGCGCACGATGCCGCAAATACGCGCAAAACGGCCCTTGTCGACATGAGCAATCACACTGGGCACAATAAGCCCCATGGAGGCCGAGGCAAGAAGCTGGACCGCAATGATCACACCCGAAGCGACGGCATTCATTCCGCGACCCGCAAGCAACAGTGAGAAAAAGTCTTCCAGGGCGACAAAAGCAAATGCCTGAGAGCAGTCCATGATGAACGCTGAACGAAGAATGCCGTTACGCGCAATAGCGGCACCGATCATCTTCGGGCTAATTCCACGCTTAGGTGTCGCTGTAGTGTCCCCTCTTCGCATCTCAGGAATGCAGACAACGACAACCAACGTCAACACCATTGCGATGATATCTGCCAAAAGACCAATGAGATACGCGCCAGCGGACGAAATGAAACCGCCCACACAAGCGGAGAGGGCATAAGAGGCATAGAAAACAAATCGCTCAACGACATTAAGCCTTACGAGCTGGTCCAGAGAGACGCTGTCAATGTAAATCGCTTCCATGGACCCGCTCATACATGCAGCGGCAAAACCTTTGAGAGCAAACGCGCCGATTAAAAGCAGAGGAGAACGGACGAGAAGCAGGGCGGCGTAGTATCCAAGCATCCCCACGACGCCAACGAGACCACTTGTCTTTCGTCCAAACCTATCGGCAATATAGCCAGTGGGAACTTCAAGGATGAACTTGCTCACTTGATATGCAATCATCATGCTAGAAATCGCCACCATCGAGAATCCGACGAATTCAAGGTAAACCGTCAGAAAATACAAAATGGTGCTGAAGTTCGACAGAAAAACAAACGTCATATAAAGCAAAACCGTACGGTTTTTCATGCTCCGCCCTCCAAGAGTCAACAATCTAAATCGGAATCTTGGAAAAGCATGAGGGCAAAGCCGTCAGTCATGTGTTACAAGGCGTCAACATTCACTTGACGACACGAGGCCAAATGGCCTCACGAAGCAAGATGACGCAATAGGTGAAGAAATACCGTCTGGTGTCGATCGGTCCAGGCATTTTGTCGATAGCAAAAGTAGATGGGCAAGGCTACGTCATGCGAACCTTCAATAGAGTACTCGCTCACTTCCGACCCATCTGATGCGAGAGAAGAGCCAGAAAAACCCAATATCAATCCCCCGGCTTGAAGAAACTCAGCCTGCGCTCTGTTTCCGTATTCGACGTCGCGGAAGCGGAAATTAACCAGCTGAGCTTCGGGGCATTGATTGATCGCATTGAGACAGGGCGACAAATTAATGGGAACAGCTAACCTGCCGCCCAGTAACTCACGAACGGTCATAGCACCCACAGATTGATGACCCGCTGGGCACGAAAGAACCTTGAGCTCCTTTTCACCCAAGTATTTCGAAGAAAGGACACTGTCCCTTGGTTCCTCAAATGAGATGGCCGCATCCGAAATGCCAAGCACAAGTGATTCAAAGCATGTAGCCGTTGGCTGATGCCACACATCAAGGTGAATCTGAGGGTGCGAGCTTTCAAACGAGTCGTACCAGTTTTCGGAAAAAAGACGCCCCCGCCCGTGAAGACAGGGGACGTAAAGACGAAAGTGGCCGTCGGGCGAAACGCCACCGTTCCCCGATTGGGTGTACTTTTTGAGATCGTCGACTTGTGCCAGGATCACGCGTGCACGACGCGCAAATTCTCTGCCCGCCGGAGACAAAACAGCCTCCCCCGCCGATCGATTGAGCAAAACGATCTGATACTCAGACTCCAGTTTCTTAATTGCCGACGAGACAGCCTGTGGGCTCACGTGAACGGCGCGAGCCGCTTTGCGCACGCCGCCGTAGTTCGCTACCGCTTGAAGGTATTCGAGTTGAGAAAACTGCATAGGTTACTCCAAAGGCAGCCAAGGCGACGGGCCGTGCGTCCTCAGATGAGGTTCTCGCCCAGGTTCTTGCCGCCGAGGACGTGCATGTGGAAGTGCATGACGGTCTGACCGGCGTTGACGCCCTTGTTGGAGATGACGCGGAAACCGTCCTCCAGACCCTTGGCCTTGGCGACCTCCTGGATGGCGTGGGCCATGGCGCCCATGGTCTCGGCGGGCACGTTATCGGCGATGTCACTGTAGTGCTTCTTGGGGATCACGAGCGTGTGGACCGGTGCCTGGGGATTGAGGTCGTCGAACGCGATGACCTGGTCATCCTCGTAGACGACGGTCGAGGGGATCTCGTGGTTGGCAATTTTGCAGAAGATGCAATCACACATGGTTGGTTCCTTTCTCACAGACCAAGGTAATTATATTTGGTCGGGATGGTTAGAACGAAAGGTTGTCGTCGGTGTTGGCGGCTTCGCCGTCGGCGAGCACGTCGTTGCCGTCGACGTCCTTCAGGAGCACCGAGACCTTCTGCTCGGCATCGGACAAGCGGGTACGCAGGCTCTTGAGGAGCTCGACGCCGCGGGTATAGCTCTCAAGCGACTCCTCGAGCTCCATATCACCCGACTCCAAGCTGCGGATGATGAGCTCCAACTCCTGTGAAGCCTGCTTGTACGTAAGCTGCTCGACCGGGGTCTTCTCTGCCATATCTGTTTCCTTTCCTAAAGGTTTATCGCTATGAAACGCGGCCTACTCGACCGTATCGACCGTTGCCGCCACGTTGCCGTCTGCCATGCGCACGCGAATGGCGTCACCGGGCTTAAAGGTCTTGGCGCTCGTGGCCACCCCATCATCGCTGTACGCGATGGAATAACCACGGGCAAGCACCTTGAGCGGCGACAGGGCATCGAGCGAGGCTGCCGCACGGCCCAGGTCGGATGCTGGCTTGTTGAGCATCGTGCGCCCCTGATGCTCCAGGCGGGAGCTTGCGAGCGTGAGCGCATGGCGCTTGCCATCGAGTCCTGAGGTGCTTGCGATCAAGCGCTCGGGCAGACGCTCAAAGTTGGAGCGGAATGCCCCAACCGAACGCGTTATGGCGCCGGACAAACGATCGGCCGTCAGGGCAAGCTCAGACTCGCGACGCTCAACCATAAACGTTGGGTCGTTGAGGCACGGGCGACACGCAGCCGCATCGAGCGCATCGCCCAAGCGAGCCGTATAGGTATCCCAGGCACGGCGACCGCGCTGGTCGAGCATCTCCAGGTCGACCTGGGCCGACCCAATCATCGATGCCATCGCGGCACCCAGACGCTGATGGCGCGCCTCGAGCACATCGGCCAACTCCGTCATAGCCGGCGCCACCGATTCTGCCGCCGCCGTGGGCGTAGAGGCGCGTCGGTCGCTCACCATGTCGCAAATCGAGGTGTCGGGCTCATGGCCAATGCCGGTCACCACGGGCACAGGACAAGCCGCCACCGCGCGGGCAAGCTCCTCGTCATTAAAGGTCATGAGGTCCTCAAAGGAGCCGCCGCCGCGCACCAGCAAAATACAGTCGGGCGCCGGCGTAATGGAAGC
>DXLT01000103.1:0-4804 GCA_019414555.1 Collinsella sp. | reverse complement strand
CGAGCGACTGGCACGATGTCGTCACCGACCCCGCCGTCGACATCGTCGTCGAGCTCATCGGCGGCGAGCACCCCGCAACCGAGATCTTCACCACTGCCTTCGAGAACGGCAAGCATGTCGTCTCTGCCAACAAGGCCCTGCTGGGCCGTCATGTCGAGACGCTCGCCGAGAAGGCGCGCGCGTGCGGCGTGCAGATTAAGTGCGAGGCCAGCTGCGGCGGTGGCATCCCCATCGTGAGCACGCTCGAGCACGACCTGGTGGGCAACACGATCCTGACCATCGCTGGCATTCTCAACGGCACCACCAACTACATCCTGTCGCGCATGGACGCCGAGGGCGCCGATTACGCTGACGTGCTCGCCGACGCCCAGGCAAAGGGCTATGCCGAGGCCGACCCGTCCGCCGACGTCGACGGCTTCGACGCCGCCAGCAAGACGGCAATCCTCGCTTCCATCGGCTTTGGCACCCGCGTGACCACCGACGATGTCTACCAGCAGGGTATCCGTACCATCGGCGCCGAGGACATTGCCCAGGCCCGCGAGCTCGGCTACACCATCAAGCTGCTGGGGATCGCACGCAACACCGACGCCGGCGTCGACGTCCGCGTGCATCCCACGCTCATCCCGGCAGACCATATGCTCGCCAAGGTCAACGGCGCCATGAACGCCGTCTACGTGGTGGGTGACGCCGTGGGCGAAACCATGTTCTACGGTGCCGGCGCAGGCTCCTTCCCCACCGCGAGCGCCGTCGTGGGCGACATCCTGTCGCTCTCCGAGCAGATCAGCCGCGGCGTGGCTCCGCTGCCCGAGATTGAGCCCTATGGTCACAACCTCGCCTTTAAGCCCATGGACGAGCTCCAGACTAAGTACTATGTGCGCCTGAAGGTCGCCGACCGCGTGGGTGCCCTGTCCGAGACGGTCGACATCTTTGCCAAGCACAACATCTCGATCTCGCTCATCAACCAGGTCGAGGACGGCAAGTCGGGCGCCAGCGATACTTGCTCGGTCATCTTCCTGACGCACCGCGCGCTCGAGAAGGACGTCCAGGCTGCCGCCGCCGAGCTTGCCAGCGTCGACTGCGTGGCCGAGGTCGCCAACGTCCTGCGCATCGAGGACGTTGAGGCTTGGACCGAAGGCGTCATGGCGAACTAGTTCGGTTTACACCCCACAACGCATTTGCTCGAAGGGCTCCCGTCCGATGTGGGATGGGAGCCTTTTTGTCTCCTGCCCTAAGCACAACGACAGGGCACATTTGCGCGAGCCGCTCATCGGTAACGCGGGCTACCGTTCACCGATATGCAAACACGGCCGATTCCGGTTACGGCTACGCTGTGCTGCGAATGTCCGCCCGCGATGAGAGGAAATACCATGTTGCTCGAGGGCAAGAAAGCAATCATCACCGGAGGCACGCGCGGTATCGGCTATGCCATCGCCTGCCGTTTTATCGAGGAGGGCGCCTCCGTCACTGTCTTTGGCTCGCGTCAAGAGACCGCCGATGCGGCCGTTGAGAAGCTGACAGCCGCCTATCCCGACGCCAAGGTCTGGGGCCGCTCCTGCGACCTCACCTCACTCGAAGCCGTGACCGAGGCCTTTACCCAGGCTGCATCCGACATGGGCGGCTTGGACACGGTCGTCAACAATGCCGGTATCTCCCAGCGTTCACCCCTCTTGGACTACACGGCCGAGGAGTTCGCAAAGGTCATGGACCTTAACGTCGTCGCCGTCTTTAATGGCCACCAGGCTGCCGCCAAGATCATGACCGAGGCCGGCCACGGCGGCACCATCACTACCACAAGCTCGATGGTCGCCAAGTACGGCCAGCCCTCCGGCGTCGGTTACCCCACGTCCAAGTTTGCCGTCAACGGTTTGGTCCAGTCACTCTCGCGCGAGCTCGCCCCTATGGGCATTCGCGTCAACGCCGTTGCCCCTGGCGTGACTAAGACCGATATGGTCGCCAACCTGCCCGAAGAGGTCATCAAGCCCATCATCGCCACCATTCCGCTGGGTCGCATGGGCGAGCCCGAGGATGTCGCCAACGCCTTTGTTTTCCTGGCGAGCGACATGTCCTCCTACGTCACGGGCGCCGTGCTCCCCGTCGACGGAGCCGCCCGCTCCTAAGGAGCCACAAGCTTTGGCTTCAAGCTTCAACATAGCTCAACCAAAAAGGCGCGCCGTCTGAATCAACTGCAGACAGCGCGCCTTCTCCTGTTATGAAAGGGAAACTATGTCCCAGTATTTCGGATCAGAACGGGGCACGGTTTCCCCCAGGACCTCCTTGCGGAAACTGCATCCCACTCTGAGCGCCCATTCCGGGACACAGTTTCCCAACGGCCCCCGTTTCGGAAACCACATCCCGTTCCGAGCCTTCAAAGCGGGACGCGGCTTCCCCGAGAAAGTATCGACTACTTACCGTCGTCGTCTTCGGCTTCTTCGCGCGCATAGAGCTCCAGCATGCGGCGGCGGTATTCGCGCACAGCGAGCTTGGCGCGCTCCAGGCGGCGGCGCTCACGCGGAGTCAGCTCGGACGGGTCGACCTCGTCTCCATAGGTCTTATCGGCAAGCAGGTGCGCCGCGTCCACGATGCGGGCATCGATGTGGCCGCTCGCTGCCTCGGCGGAAAGACGCTCGGCAATCGTATCGAGCGTAGGCAGGCCCTCGAATACGCGACCATGGCCATGCGAGGTCAGCAGCTCATGCTCGCGCGCGAGCAAGCTCGCTAGGTCGTGGTGGGCGCGCAGGATGTCGAGCGCATCGGATGGATGCTCGGCAACCTCTGCCACGGCGGCAACCGGCGCAGCATCCACCACGCGGTAGAAGAGCTGCGCGAGCAGCGGCATCAAGAACACCGTGATGGCACCGGCGGCAACCATGACCGACGCAATATCTTGCGACAGCGCGCCCGCGTTGACGGCAACGCTCGTAACGGCAACGATGATCGGCAGGGCCGTGGTGCAGTACAGGGCCACGGTAATACGACCATACGCCGACACATCGCGCGTCGCAGGACAAATGCTCATAGAAATAAGAATGGGCACGGCACGAATAATCAACAACGCCACGATAAAGCCCACGAGCAGACCCGGGCGCGACGCCACGGCCGTCAGATCGATCTTTGCGCCCGATACGGTAAAGAACACCGGAATCAAAAAACCGTAGGCCAGGCCGTCGAGCTTGGTCTCGAGCGTATGGTTGCCCTCGGGGATGATATAGCGCAGGACAAAGCCGGCAGCAAAAGAACCCAACACGATGTCGAGATCAAAGACAGCCGAGAACGCCACGAGCGTGACCAGGATAAGCACCGTCAGGCGCACGAAGGTCTGCGACGTGGTATCGGCGCGCTCCTCAACAAACGCAAAGAAGCGGCTGCCGACGCGCTTGGAGCGGCTCGGGACCACAGCCAGCAACACGCAAACCACCGCAAACAAGCCAAGGATTACGAGCGTTTGTATGCCAGTGCGGGCAGACAACAGCACCGACATGGCGAGCACGGGACCGAGCTCACCCCAAGTGCCATACGCGAGAATCGAGTCGCCCACGCGCGTGCCGGTGAGCGAGCGCTCACGCATGATGGGCACGAGCGTACCGAGCGCCGTCGAAGTGAGGGCAAGCGTCACGGCGATACCGTCGAAATGACTGACTGAGAACCACGGGGTAAAGCGCACGGCAAGCCAGGCGATACCAAACGTGACGACCCACGTCGCCAAGCCGTAGCGCCCCTCGACGCCCGTGATGCTCTTGGGGTCGATCTCAAAGCCGGCAAGCAGGAACAAGAAGGCCAGGCCCAGCTCGGACACAAGCGAGACCTCGGCATCTACATGGATGACGCCGAGCATATGGGGTCCCAGCACCGCGCCGAGCACGAGCAAAAAGACCGTCTCGGGAACGGGTTTTCCGGGAATCGCCGAGGCGATAAAAGGACTCGCAAAGGCCACGAGTGCGATGATGGCGAGCGAAACGAATGCCATGTGATGCCTTTCTCTTGTTTGCGCTTCACTGTAGCACCCTCGCCGTCCTCAACGCGCCGCGAGCTGTCGTATCATAGTGAGGTTTACAAACATGTGGCTCAAGGCGACCGCAGGGCAGACCCCGCAAACCGACCGCTGCCGCATACCGTACCGTACGCCCAACCGATCAGGAAGGCAGGAACCAATGGTCTCTCGTATCTACGTGGAGAAGAAACCCGGGTTCGACGTCGAGGCTCAGCAGCTCAAGGGCGAGCTGACCGAAATTCTCGGCATCAAGGGCATCGAGGCCCTGAGGATCATCAACCGCTACGACGTCGAGGGCATCGACGAGGAGCTTTTCCGCTCCTGCGTGCCGACCGTCTTTAGCGAGCCCCAGGTCGATGTGACCTACGACGAGCTCCCCGCAAGCGATGGCGCCGTCTTTGCCGTCGAATTCCTGCCTGGCCAGTTTGACCAGCGCGCCGACTCCGCCAGCGAGTGCGTGCAGCTCATCAGCCAGGGCGAGCGCCCCGCCGTGCGCTCCGCCAAGGTCTATATGATCTCGGGCGCTCTGGACGAGGCCGCCATTGATGCCATCAAGCACTACGTGGTGAACCCCGTCGAGGCGCGCATCGCCTCGCTCGACCTGCCCGAGACGCTGTACATGGAGACCCCCGAGCCCCAGCCCGTCGAGGTGCTCGACGGCTTCCGCGAGCTCGACGAGGCCGGCCTTGCCGCCTTTATTTCCGAGCGCGGCCTTGCCATGGACGAGGCGGACATCGCCTTCTGCCAGCAGTACTTCCGCGATGAGGACCGCGACCCCACCATCACCGAGATCCGCGTGATCGACACCTACTGGTC
>DXLT01000102.1:0-4859 GCA_019414555.1 Collinsella sp. | reverse complement strand
TTGTCCTTGGAGATGGTGACGGACTTAGCGGTACCGAGCATATCGGCAGTGATGTCAGCGACCTTCACGCCCAGCTCGTCCAGGGCAGCCTGGCCACCGGTGAGGACGGCGATGTCCTCGAGGATGCGCTTGCGGCGATCGCCGTAGCCCGGGGCCTTGACGGCGCAGACGTTGAGGGCGCCACGGATCTTGTTGAGGACCAGGGTCGGCAGAGCCTCGCCGTCGATGTCCTCAGCGATGATGAGCAGGCCACGGCCAGCGCGCTGGACAGCCTCGAGAACGGGCATGATGTCCTGAACACTGGAAATCTTCTGGTCGGTGATGAGGATGTACGGATCCTTCATCACGGCCTCCATGCGGTCGTTGTCCGTGACGAAGTAAGCGGAGACATAGCCCTTGTCGAACTGCATGCCCTCGACGGTGTCGATGGTGATGTCGAACGTCTGGGAATCCTCGACGGTGATGACGCCGTCCTTGCCCACGACCTCCATGGCCTCGGCGATCTTCTCGCCGACCTCGGGGTCACCGGCGGAGATGGTACCGACGGAAGCAATCTGCTCCTTGGTCTCGACCGGCTTGGCCTGCTTCTTCATCTCGGCGACGGCGGCGTTAACGGCCTTGTCGATGCCGCGACGAATGGCCAGCGGGTTGGCGCCAGCGGCGACGTTGCGCAGGCCGTCGTTGACGATGGCCTGAGCGAGCAGAGTTGCGGTGGTGGTGCCGTCACCCACGGTGTCGTTGGTCTTGGTGGCAACCTCCTTCACCAGCTGAGCGCCCATGTTCTCGATGTTGTCCTCGAGCTCGATCTCCTTGGCGACGGAAACGCCGTCGTTGGTGATGGTCGGGGCACCGAACGTGCGCTGCAGCGCAACGTAGCGACCCTTGGGGCCCATGGTGACGGTAACGGCGTCGGCCAGAGTGTTGACGCCCTTGGCAAGCTTAGCGCGGGCATCGGTGTTGAACGTAATGTTCTTTGCCATGGTAGGTAATCCTCCAAAAGAAATGTGACTCGCGTCGCCGCTTCCGAGTCCTATGCGGCGGGCGCGTTCAAAGACGAATCAGAGATTCTGACGAGACTAGGCCTCGACGACGGCGTAGATGTCGTCGGCGCGCATCAGCAGATACTTCTCGCCGTCGACCTTGACCTCGTTGCCACCGAACTTACCGTAGATGACAACGTCGCCGACCTGAACATCCATGGGGATGCGCTCACCCTTGTCGTTGACCTTGCCGGCGCCCACGGCAACGATGGTGCCGCGCTGCGGCTTCTCCTGAGCGTTGCTGGCGATATACAGACCAGAAGCGGTCTTCTGCTCGGCCTCGTCGGGCTTGACCAGAACACGATCTGCAAGCGGCTTCAAAGACGACATGCTTGTCTCCTCCTTTTTGGGCCGCGCGGTTATACCACGCGAATTAACCCTTTTTGTTTGCGTACGCGTTGAATGGTACCCACGAATGGCGGGTTATACAACACGGAGTCAAAAAATCTTATT
Source organism: Collinsella sp. (assembly GCA_019414555.1). Lineage (GTDB taxonomy): Bacteria > Actinomycetota > Coriobacteriia > Coriobacteriales > Coriobacteriaceae > Collinsella. The sequence goes on along the minus strand of DXLT01000102.1, from coordinate 3,366 downwards.
TTTTGGCACTTAGATTTTCTGAATGCCGGGGGATAACTTAGCGGTGGCTCCCGTGTGGCGCCGGAGGGGCGGGGCATAAGGTTATCTGCTCGGGCAGTCCTGCTCGCACGAAGGCCACATTAAGTGGCCTTCGGCTCGTGCGGAACTCGAGATAAACCTTATGCCCCGCCCCTCCGGCGCCACACGGGAGGCAGGTTAACTAATTCGGTCCCGGCATTCAGAAAAGTCAGTGCAGCAAAATGGCGATGCAGATGGTGCGAACAAGAAAGGGGCACGTTGTTGAGACGCGCTCTTTTAAGTTGCGGTGGAATAGTTCCTGTTTTTGGGCTTGAAGGCCGATTTTAGGGACTATTTCACCGCAACTGAGGGGTGAGATGTGGGGTTAACGCTCGTAGATGAGGTTGCCTGCCAGGTAGGTGGTCTGAACCTTGGTAGCCTGAAGCTCTTGGGGGTCGATGGTGAGCGGGTTTTGGTCCAGGACTACCAGGTCGGCATACTTGCCGGGCTCCAAGCTGCCGAGGTTTTGCTCGTCGCCAGCTGCGTACGCGCTGCCAAGCGTGTAGTTGCGCAGGGCCGTTGCCGCATCGATGCGCTCGCTCGGTAACCAGCCGTCCTCGGGCCAGTGGCTTTTGGGGTCCTGGCGCGTAATAGCCGTGTAGAGCACGTTCATGCTGGTAACGGGCGTGATAGGGCTGTCGGTACCGAAGGCTTGGCGAATGCCACGCTGCCTATAGGTCGCAAACGGCCACATGATGCGGCTGCGCTCCAGGCCCAGGTCGCGCTCGGGGCCGCCCGGGTCGAGTGTAATGTGGCAAGGCTGGCTCGAAGCAACCACGTTAAGCTTGCGCAGGCGGTCAATGTCCTCGGGCAAGAGGTTCTCCAGATGCTCGAGCGTGTTATGACCGTGCTGGGGCAGGCCGTACAGTTCCGCGGCCTCCTCAAAGATATCGAGCGCGGCATGGATGGCACCGTCGCCGATGACGTGGATGCGCACGGTGTGACCGCGCTCCGCGGCAGCGAGGACCAGCTTGCGCATACGCTCGGCAGGAACCGTCAGGCGACCTTGATCGCCCGGGAAGCGCGGGTTGGTATAGGGCTCGGTGAGATAGGCCGTGTGTTCGCTCGACACGCCGTCGAAAAACTGCTTAAAACCAGGCGCCGAGAGCAGCGCGTTGTTCGCGTAGCGGGTCTGCAGCTCTTCCAAGCGCGACTGGTCATCCAGCAGCGTGGGGAACAGATGGGCTCGGATGCCCAGCTTGCCGGCTGCCTGCAGTTTGTCGTAGACGCCGTCGCGGATAAAATCGCAGCCCGGCATGGGCATGAGCGACATATCGCAGATCGAGGTGATGCCCTGCTCGGCCATACGCCTCATTTGATTGGCGTAAGCGCTTGCGATGCGATCCTCCCCCAGCCACTCAAGGCAGCGCGGTAGCAGCTGCATGGCAGCCGCCTCGTGAGCAATGCCCGTGAGTTCGCCGTTTGCATCCTTGTCGTAACTGCCGCCCGCTGGCGGCTCGCTGTCGCGCGTGACGCCGAGCGCCTCGAGTGCGCGGCTGTTGAGCCAAAGCGTGTGCCCGTCGCCCGAATACATAACGCAGGGACGATCGGGGAATGCCGCATCGAGCGACGCCTTGGTAGGATGCTCGGGCGGATCCCAACGGTAATCGCGCCAGCCCTGCGTCACAACCCAAGCGTCACTAGGCAGATCCTGGGAAAACTCGAGCGCATGTTGCACCAGCGCCGCCTCGGACGTGCCCATATCCATGAGCATGTACGGCGAGGAACCGACCGAGGTATGGAAGAAGTGCAGATGAGCGTCATGGAAACCGGGGCAGACAAACTGCTCGCCGTAGTCGATAACCGGCGTGGCGGCAGGCGCGGCGGCAATCACGTCATCCGGCGCACCGACTGCGACGATACGGTCGCCTGCGATGGCAATCGCCAGCTCGCGGGCGGTATCGATGCCGTCTTGCGCGGTAAAGACGTTCTTGGAGCGGATAATCCGATCGATATGTTGCATGGGCATCCCCATCTCTGGCAGGAAATTCAACACCCCCGAGTGTACTCCCCCGCCCTTGTAACAAAACCCCAAGCGGCAAACGGCAACTTTACCAGCCCTAGCGGCAGGTGGCATACTGGAGAGAGCCTGTACGATTTTGCGATCAACCCAGCAAGGAGCAAATCGACCATGACGAAGACCAAGGCACAGCAGATTATGGCGGCGACCGAGGCTCGCGCGGCTGACGACGTCACCGCAGCCATCAAAGATATCGCTACCGAGTTTGAACCCTATATCATCAAGCAGCGCCGGCACTTCCATAAGCACCCGGAGCTGAGCCTTGCCGAGGAGCGCACGACCTCCGACATCGCCAACCAGCTCGACGCCATGAATATCCCCTACGAGCGTCCGCTCAAGACCGGCTTGGTGGCAACGCTTCGCGGTACCGCGCCGGATGCCTACCGCGAGGACGGCACGCCACGCCGCCGCATCCTGCTGCGCGCCGACATCGACGCCCTGCCCGTCACCGAGCAGACCGGCGAGGAGTTCGCCAGCGTCAACGAGGGCTGCATGCACGCTTGCGGCCACGACTGCCATATCGCCATGATGCTCGGAACGCTGCAAATCCTGCGCCATATGACCGACGACATCCACGGCGAAGTCCGCATCGTATTCCAGCCCAGCGAGGAAAACGGCCAGGGCGCTAAGCTCATGATCGGCACGGGTGTGCTCGACGGCGTCGATGGCGCCTACGCCGCGCACATCTGGAGTGAGGTCGACGCCGGCACCGTGAGCTGCGAGCCCGGTCCGCGCATGGCCAATACCGACTGGTTCCGCATCGACGTCCGCGGCACCTCATGTCACGGCGCCATGCCCCAGCGCGGCCACGACGCCGTCATGGTTGCCGCCGAGATCGTCAACGCCCTGCAGACCATCGTCTCGCGCGAAATCAGCCCCTACGAGCCGGCCGTCATCACCGTCGGCGAGCTGCACGGCGGCACCGCGCGCAACGTTATCGCCGGCACGGCCTACCTCGCCGGCACAGTGCGCACCTACGGCGATTCGACCCACGAGGAAATGCCGGAGCTCATGCGCCGCATCGTGGAGCATACCGCGGCAGCTCTGGGCGCCGAGGCAGAGCTCACCGACTACACCATCGCCAACTACAAGGTCGAAAACGACGCCGCCTCGAGCGAGCGCTGCCGTCAGGCTGTAATCAAGTGCCTGGGCCCCACCGGCCAAGGCCATTATCGCGGCACGCTTTCGGGCGAGGATTTTTCGGAGTACCTGCGTCGCGTACCGGGCGTGCTCGCCTTTGTAGGTACGCGCAACCCCAAGATTGGCGCCACGTACGCCCAACATTCCTG
>DXLT01000101.1:0-4874 GCA_019414555.1 Collinsella sp. | reverse complement strand
GGCCCTCGCGGCCTAGTCGCTATTTAGGGCGTCCAAGATTTGGGACGCAGTTCAGTGCGAGCTGCAGGGTCTTTTATCAAGTGACGGATCGCTTGTGGAGCCGCACTCCATTTTGCTCGTTAGCCTTCCTTGCGGACTTTTTGCAGGTAGCGGTAGACGCTGGGCTCAGAGATGCCCAGCGCGGCGGCGGCGCAGGCCACGGCGCCCTTGAGCATGAACACCCCGTTACCGTTGAGGTGGCGAATGACGTCCACGCGGTCGCTCTGACCAAGCGACGCTACATCCAGCCCGCGCGCGCTCAGCATCTCGGCAATGCTGCGGTCGATGAGCTCCTGTGTAGACTCCGAAAGGCTTTCGACCTCGATAGGGGCGGGCTCCGTGCGCGTCGGCGCCGCGTCGAAGCACGCCATGAGCTGCTGCGCCATGGCGTTGATGGAGCGCACGGTCGAGAGGTCGGTGTTGACGCAGAGCATACCGACGATCTCATCATTCTCGCGGATAAAGTACGTCGCTGACTCCAACGTCTTGCCGCCGGCACCGCGCCCCTCGTAGCCCGTAATAAACGGCAGGTCGCGATACTTGGCGTCGTGCATGATCTTGAGTGCCAGATCGGTGGCGGGACCGCCGACCTTGCGGCCGCTCACGATGCCGTTGCGAATATCGACGATGGCGTGGTCGGGATCCGAGAAATCGTGCAGCACGATTTCGCTGTTTTTGCCGAGTATCTGCTCCAGAAAATCGACCATCGGCAAAAAGCGACGTACGGTCTCGTTCACGGGCAACTCCTTTGGGTGAAATCGGAAATGTTCATAACAATTTTTTCTCATGGTAACACGGTGTCTATTGACTCGCATATTCGCAGGTACATTGCGTAATACAGACGAGCGGTAGGATTTTGGCGGTAAACGGTTGACCAAAAGAAAAGTTAGATGTTATTTTGACCGGACACTTTCCTGACCTGCGGAAATGCATTGTCTCAGCTTAAGAATAGTCTGATAACAAAAAATTATTATTGAGAATGAGAATCATCTTTAATACGATATGCAATGAAGGCACAACCTCAACCCCGCACTGCGTCACAATAGAGCGTCAGATGCGAAAACAACTACTTCGAGGATTGGTGGTCAAATGACCCAGGAGACGGTTACGAACGGCACTGAAGCCCTGTTCACTCGCGAAGGCATGCCTCCCGTTAAGGAAATGATCCCGTGTGCCCTTCAGCACGTACTGGCATCGTTTGCCGGCATCATTACCCCGGCGGTCATCATGGCCGGCGTCTACGGCTTTAATAGCCAGCAGAGTACCGACATCATCCAGGTCGCGCTCATTCTTTCGGCGATCGACACGGCCCTTCAGGCCTTCGCTCCCTTCCGTCGCATCGGCGGCGGCCTGCCCATCGTCATGGGCGTTTCGTTCGCGTTCCTGCCGGCCCTGCAGGCCATGGGTGCCTCGGGCTTTAGCTTTGGTGCGCTGCTGGGTGGCGAGATCGTCGGCGGCGCCGTCGCGGTCCTCTTTGGTCTGGCCTACAGCAAGATCAAGTGGCTGTTCCCGCCCGTCGTGACCGGTACGGTCATCTTCTCCATCGGCGTTTCGCTGTATCCCACGGCCGTCAAGTATATGGCCGGCGGTATGGGTACGCCGCTGTGGGGCACCCCGCAGGCCTGGTGCGTCGCTCTTATCACCTTCGCCGTGGTCTTTGCGCTCGCCAACTTTGGCAAGGGCACGCTCAAGCTGGGATCCGTGTTCTTTGGCATGATCGTTGGCATGATCGTCTCCATCCCCTTTGGCATGATCGACTTCTCCAGCGTCGCCACCGCTCAGGTCTTCGCTCTTCCCAAGCTCATGCCCTACGCGCTCGAGTTTGATCCCGAGGTCTGCATTACCCTCGCCGTCGTGTTCCCCATGGTTGCCATCCAGGTTATCGGTGACGTCTCCGCTGCCTGCCTGGGCTCCATCGACCGTATGCCCACCGAGCGCGAGCTCTCCGGCGCTATCGTGTCCCAGGGCCTCACCTCTATGGTCGGCGGTCTGCTGGGCGGTCTTCCCACCAGCGCCCTTGGCCAGAACGTGGGCATCATCTGCTCCAACAAGGTCGTCAACAAGTGGGTCTTTGTGATCATTGCGGCCGTCTTTGCCATCGCCGGTCTGTTCCCGCAGCTTTCTGCCGTCCTTTCCGCTATCCCGCAGCCCGTCATCGGCGGCGCGACCGTCGGCGTCTTTGGCACCATCACCATGAACGGCGTGCGCATGTTCACCCGCGAGGGCCTCACGCAGCGCACTACCACCATCGTCGGCACCTCCGTCGTCTTTGGCCTGGGTATCTGGATGGCCAGCGGTTGCCTTGCCGGCGAGGGTATGCCCGCCTGGGTGTCCACCGTCATCGGCTCCAATGCCGTAACCCCCACCGCCATCATGGCCATTGTCCTTAACCTGATCCTTCCGCAGACGCCGGTCGTGGCTCAGCACATCGATGCTGCCAAGGACGCTGCCGTGGATCTGGTCTTGCCCGAGAGCAAGAAGTAACCAATTCGGTGCTATTCGTCGGCGGGCGCATCGCCTCGTCCGCCGACGTCATGCGGCGCCAAGCCGCACTTCAAAGGGTTTGTCCCTTTGGTGAAGCGTTGACGGGAGAGGGCCCGTTTCCGGTGTAGGCCGGCGCTTCGCACTCCGCCATGTCAGAGGTGTCAAACCCCGCCTCTGATGTTGAAGGGAGCATCCATGCTTCTGGTCGCTAACGGTTCCGTCTTTACCCGCAACGCTCAGACCCCGTTTATTCCAAACGGTGCGGTCGCCATTGACGGAGATACGATCGTCGAAGTGGGCCCCGAGCGCGAGCTCAAGGCCAAGTACCCGGATGCCGAGTACGTCGATGCCCAGGGCAACCTCATCATGCCCGGACTCATCAACTGCCACACCCACATCTACTCGGGTCTGGCCCGCGGCCTTGCCATTAAGGGCTGCAACCCCACCAACTTCTTGGAGAATCTCGAGCAGCAGTGGTGGAAGATCGACGACAACCTGACGCTCGACGGCACCAAGGCCAGCGCCTATGCTACGATTTTGGACTCCATCCGTGATGGCGTCACCACGATCTTCGATCACCATGCGAGCTTCTGCGAGATTCCGGGAAGCCTCTTTACCATTAAGGATGCAGCTCAGGAGCTGGGCATGCGTTCGTGCCTGTGCTACGAGGTCTCCGATCGCCGCGGCCAGGAAAAGTGCGACCAGGCCATTGCCGAGAACGCCGAATTTGCCCAGTGGGCCGCCAAGGAGCGTCGCGATAACGACAACCACATGATCGCCGCCATGTTTGGCGGACATGCTACCTTTACGCTTTCGGACGAGACCATGGATAAGATGGCCGAGGCCAACAACGGCCTGACCGGCTTCCACATCCATGTGTGCGAGGGCATGAACGACGTGTGGGACTCCCGCCTCAACCGCGGTGGCATCAGCCCCGTCGAGCGCCTGCTGCAGCACAACCTGCTGGGTCCCGACACCATGTTGGGCCACTGCATCCACGTGACGCCTGCCGAGATGGATATCGTCAAGGAGTCCGGCACTTGGCTGGTCAACAACCCCGAATCCAATATGGGCAACGCCGTGGGCTGCGCCCCCGTGCTCGAGTTCTTCCGCCGCGGCATCCCCGTGTGCATGGGCACCGACGCCTACACCCACGATATGCTCGAGAGCCTTAAGGTCTTCCTGATTATTCAGCGCCACAACGCCGCCATGCCCAACGTGGGCTGGTGCGAGGCCATGACCATGCTGTTCGAGAACAACGCCAAGATGGCGAGCAAGTACTTCGATCGCAAGCTCGGCGTGCTCGAGGCCGGCGCTGCCGCCGACGTCATCGTCATGGACTACAAGCCCTTTACGCCGCTGAGCGAGGAGAATATCGACGGCCACATGCTCTTTGGCATGATGGGCAAAAACTGCCGCACTACCATCATCAACGGCCGCGTCCTGTACAAGGATCGCGAGTTCGTTGGCATTGATGAGGACAAGATCAACGCGTGGACCATGGCCGAGTCCAAGAAGCTCTGGAGCACGCTCAACGATCGCACCTACTAATTACAAGTAGATTCGCGCGCGTCGGATGTTTCGCCGCATCCGACGCGCGTATAGGCGACCTCCGCGGGGTCGCCGGCGCTGTGCTAGCGCTACACCGTATTTGCGCCCGCCGCGCGGTCTCGCCGGGCGTTACAGAGAGGAACTCATTATGAGCGACATCATGAGGCCGATCCCGTTTTCGCAGCTGATGAACTGGATCATCGAGGAGCACAAGACTCAGGGCGCCGTCTTTGGCGTGCGCAAGATGGTCACGACCAACCAGGAGGGCGCGCTTCCCATTTTTGACGAGCGCATCGAGACTCCGTTTGGCCCGGCCGCCGGTCCCAATACGCAGTTGGCCCAGAACATTGTGGCATCCTACGTGGCCGGTTCCCGCTTCTTTGAGCTCAAGACCGTTCAGGTTATGGACGGCGAGGAGCTCTCCAAGTGTGTCAACAAGCCCTGCATTGTGGCGCAGGACGAGTGCTACAACTGCGAGTGGTCGACCGAGCTCGAGGTTCCGCAGGCTTTTGCCGAGTACGTGAAGGCATGGTTTGCCTGCCACCTGATCGCTCGCGAGTACGGCCTGGGCAGCCCGGACGGCTTTGTCTTCAACATGTCCGTGGGTTATGACCTGGAGGGCATCAAGAGCCCCAAGGTCGACGCCTACATCGAGGGCATGAAGGACGCCAGCGGCTCCGACGTCTGGAACGAGTGCCGCGCATGGGCGCTCGCCAACCTGGACAAGTTTGAGCATGTCGACGCCGCGTTTGTCGAGTCCATCCCGGCACGCGTCTCCAACTCCATCACCGAGTCTACCC
>DXLT01000100.1:0-4916 GCA_019414555.1 Collinsella sp. | reverse complement strand
CTCGAGCTTAAAGCCCTTGCCGGCGCGCATGTTTTCCTTGGCCACGCTGATCATGAGCTTAATACGGTTGAGCTGGTTGACCTCGGACGCACCAGGATCATAGTCCACCGCAACGATGTTGCTCTCGGGATGCTGGCGGCGCAGCTCCTTAATCACGGCCTTGCCCACCACGTGATTGGGCAGGCACGCGAAGGGCTGCGTGCAGATGATATTGGGTGCGCCATGATCGATCAGGTCGAGCATCTCGGCCGTGAGCAGCCAGCCCTCGCCCATGTTGTTGCACACCGAAAGCACCGTGCGGGCCTTGTCGGCCATGGTGCCGATGCGCTCGGGCGCCTCAAAGCGGCGGGACTTTTCGAGCATTTCCTCCACCGGCGTGCGCATCCAGTCCACGAGCTTGATGAGCGCCTGCATACCAGCGCGCGTGGTAGCGGAGCTTCCCAACTCGTCCTTCTGCAGCTCGGCGTTGCTCATGGAGTACAGGAAGAAGTCGAGCAGGCCCGGCACCACGGCCTCGCAGCCCTCGCGCTCGATCACATCGACCACGTGGTTGTTAGCTGTGGGGTGGAACTTGACCAAGATCTCACCGACCACGCCCACGCGCGGCTTGGTGCCCTCGCCCACGAGCGGCATGGTGTCGAACGCGCGGATGGCCTCACGCGCAAGCTTGGTGTAGTTGTGCCTGTTGAACTTGGGCGCCAGCTTGCGGGCGCGCGCCATGTACTCCTCGTAGAGCGCGTTGGCGGCGCCGGGCGTGGCCTCGTACGGGCGGCAACGATAGAGCATCTGCATCATCACGTCGCCAAAGAGCACCGCGTAGACTGCCTGCTTAAGCAGCGCCGGCGTAATCTTAAAGCCGGGGTTATCCTCGCCGAGCGCCACGGCCGAAAGCGAGATCACCGGGATCTCGGGGTGGCCGCTCTCGCGCAGGGCCTTGCGGATGAGTGCGATGTAGTTGGTGGCACGGCAGCCGCCGCCGGTCTGGCTGATAACCACGGCCGTCTTGGACAGGTCGTACCGGCCGCTCTCGATGGCCTCCATAATCTGGCCCGTTACCAGAATCGACGGGTAGCAAATGTCATTGTTCACATAGCGCAGGCCAGCCTCGACAGCGTCGTGATCGGTCGAGGGCAGCAGCTCCAAGTTGTAGCCAGCACCACGGAACACCTCTTTGACCAGGTCAAAGTGGATCGGCGCCATCTGCGGGCACAGGATGGTGTAGCCCTCCTCGCGCATCTGCTCGGTAAAGGGCACCTTGGGCCACGCGGTCGAAGCGCTCTCGCGCTGAGCCTCAAACGTGTACTTGCGGCTCGCGAACGCGGGGGCATCCGTAGAGGGCGCCACCGGCGCGGCATCGCCCTGCTCGTAGGCCTCGCCCGCGGCCGTGGCCTCGGCCAAGCGCTCGGCCTCCTGGTCCTTGAGCGCTGCCATGAGCGAGCGGATGCGGATGCGCGCGGCACCCAGGTTGGACACCTCGTCGATCTTGAGCACGGTGTAGATCTTGCCGCTGGCCTCCAGAATCTCCTGCACCTGGTCGGTGGTCAGAGCGTCCAGGCCGCAGCCGAAAGAGTTGAGCTGAATCAGGTCCAGGTCGTTGCGCATCGTCACAAAACGGGCGACGGCGTACAGGCGGCTGTGGTACATCCACTGGTCGACGACGCGAATCGGACGCTCGGGCTTCACCAGGTGCGCGAGCGAATCCTCGGTAAAGACCGCAAAGCCAAAGCTCGAGATAAGCTCAGGCAGGGCGTGGTTGATCTCGGGGTCGTTATGGTAAGGACGGCCGGCGAGTACGATGCCATGGCCGCCGTGGTCCTCGACCCACTTAAGGGCCTCCTCGCCCATGGTCTGGATATCCTCGTGGAAGCGCGCATCGGCCTCAAAAGCAGCGTTGACGGCGGCATCGACCTCGGAGCGTGTGATCTTTGGACCGCGCACGCGACCGCGACCGGCTTGCGCATCGGCCACGCGGTCGACGGCGAGCACCTGGTACAGGCGGCGCTTGAGCTCGGTCTTGTCGTGATAGGGCACAAACGGGTACAGGAACTCGATGTTCTGCTCGCGGATCTCATCGATGTTGAGCGCCAGCGCCGTGGGGTAACTCATGACGATGGGGCAGTTGTAGCAGTTACCGGCGGTCGGGTCCTCCTTGCGCTCCCAGCGCACGCACGGCATCCAAATGAAGTCGACGTCACGGTCAATAAGGTTCATCACATGGCCGTGGCTCATCTTTGCCGGGTAGCACACGCTCTCGGACGGCATGGACTCGATGCCCGCCTGGTAGGTCTTCTTGCTCGACTGGTCGGACAGCTGCACGCTAAAGCCCAGGCGTGTAAAGAACGCGTGCCAGAAGGGGTAGTTCTCGTACATGTTGAGTGCGCGCGGGATGCCGACGGTGCCGCGCGGGGCCTCGTCGGGACTCAGCACCTCGCGGTTAAACAGCAGCTCGTTTTTCTTTTTGAAGAGGTTGGGGGCCTCGGTCTTCTGCTTTTTGTGGCCGGCGCCCTTCTCGCAGCGGTTACCGGTAATGAAGCGCCTGCCGCCGCCAAAGTCGTTGACGGTAAGCTGGCAGTTGTTGGAGCAACGGCCGCAGCGGACGTGTTTTTGCGTCACGGTGAGGTGCGCGATGTCCTCGGCCGAAAGGATGGTCGAAGTGCCGTCGGCGCCGGCGCGATCGCGGGCGAGCAGGGCCGCACCATAGGCGCCCATGCAGCCGGCGATGTCGGGACGCACGGCGTGAACGCCAGTGAGCTGCTCAAACGCACGCAGCGTGGCATCGGACATAAAGGTGCCGCCCTGAACGATTACCTGGCTGCCGATCTCCTTGGGATCGCGCAGCTTAATGACCTTGAACAGAGCGTTCTTGATGACGGAATAGGACAGGCCGGCCGCGATGTCGCCCACCGTGGCGCCTTCCTTTTGCGCCTGCTTGACGCGCGAGTTCATAAAGACCGTGCAGCGGCTGCCCAGGTCGACGGGGGCCTTAGCATGGATGGCAGCATCGGCGAACGCGCGCACGTCCATGTTCATAGACACGGCGAAGCTCTCGATAAAGCTGCCGCAGCCCGACGAGCAAGCCTCGTTGAGCATGATGTGCTCGATGACGCCGTCCTTGACGCGCAGGCACTTCATGTCCTGTCCGCCAATGTCCAGAATGAACTCGACGCCGGGCAGGAACGCCTTGGCGCCGCGCAGGTGCGCGACGGTCTCGATCTCGCCGGAATCGGCCTTGAGGGCCTCAATGAGAAGCGCCTCACCGTAGCCCGTGGTGGTCACGTGGCCGATGGTACAGCCGGCAGGAATGTGGTTGTAGAAATCGGCCATGATGACCTTGGCCGTGCCCAGGATGTCGCCGTTGTTGTTGCCGTACCAGGTGTGCAGCAGCTGACCGTCCTCGCCCACGAGCGCGGCCTTCATGGTGGTGGAACCGGCGTCGATGCCGATGAACACGCGGCCGGTGTAGCCTTCGAGCTTGCCCTTGGGGACGACCTCGGTGTCGTGGCGGCCCTTGAACTCGGCAAAGTCCTCGTCGGTGGCAAAGAGCGGATCCAGACGCTCAACCTCGGCACCCTGCGTGTCACCCAGGGCATCGATGGCCCCGATGAGCTGCGGGAACGTGCTGAGCTTGTTGGACTCGTGCGCCATGGCGGCGCCGCTCGCCACAAACAGGTGAGCGTTTTGGGGCACGATACGGTGCTCCTCGTCCAGATTGAGCGTGAGGTAGAAGCGGTGGCGCAGCTCGGAGAGATACTGCAGCGGGCCGCCCAGGAAGGCGACGTTGCCGCGGATGGGACGGCCGCACGCCAGGCCCGAGATGGTCTGGGTCACGACAGCCTGGAAGATGGAGGCGGCCACGTCCTCGGGGCGGGCGCCCTCGTTGAGCAGCGGCTGCACGTCGGTCTTGGCAAAAACGCCGCAGCGGCTGGCGATGGGATAGATGGTGGTGGCGTTGGCCGCGAGCTCGTTGAGGCCGCTGGCGTCGGTGTGCAGCAGGGTTGCCATCTGGTCGATGAACGCACCCGTGCCGCCGGCGCAGGTGCCGTTCATGCGCTGCTCGATGCCGTTATCGAAGTAGATGATCTTGGCGTCCTCGCCGCCCAGCTCGATAGCGACATCGGTGGCCGGGATGAGGGTCTCGACGGCACGCTTACTGGCGATGACCTCCTGGACAAACTCCAGGTCGAGCCACTGGGACAGCAGCAGGCCGCCCGAGCCGGTAATGGCGCAGGTCATCTGGGCCGTCGGCAGCACGGTCGCAGCGCCCTCGAACAGGTCGCGGGCGCAGGCACGGACGTCGGTGTGGTGGCGCTGGTACTTGGCGTAGACGATCTGGTTATCGTCGTTGAGCACGGCGAGCTTAACGGTGGTGGAGCCCACGTCAATGCCCAGGTGCAGGTTGCCACGAGCGTTCTCGGGGTTGAAGATTGCGCCTTCGGGGGCGTGGGCGGCGGCTACGGGCTCGGCGGACGTGGCGTGCTCGCTAGCGACGGACGTCTCCCCTGCCGCGTTCTTGGCATCGGCAACTGCCTCGGCAACTTTCTCGGCAGCCGCGGCCGCAGCCTTCTGCGCGGCGTCCACCACGGTGGGCGCGGCCTCACGCGCGACAGCGACCATACGGTCCTTGATGCCCTCGACGAGTTTGCTCATTGTCTCTCCTCTTAGTTGTTGGACTCGACGGTTGCGGCGGTGTCGGCCGCGTCCTCGAGCTACAGGTTCAATAGCTTCAAGCCGTATTCCGGCACGTTGATATCGATGGGTTGGCCATACAGGTCACCAGGGCGCACAAAAGCGAGCACCGTCATAATGCGCGCCATGGCCTCGGGCGATTCGGTGAGCCCACGCTCGAACCAGCGCTGAATCATGCCGACCTCGGCACTCACGACGTAGGTAACGTAGTAGTCGAAGAACGTGCCCAG
>DXLT01000010.1:11142-13710 GCA_019414555.1 Collinsella sp. | reverse complement strand
GTACTGGTTGCACTCGGTCACAAAGCCAAAGACAGCACCCATGGCACCGGCAGTGTTAAAGTCGTCGTCCATGCACTCCTTAAAGGCGGCACGGGCCTCGGCGGCCTTAGCGGCAAACGCCTCGGATGCTGCCTCATCGGCATCGGCCGTCGCATGGTTCGCGGCCCAGCGCAGGTTCTCGACCGTACCGGCAATGCGTGTGAGCGAGTTCTCGGCACCATCCAGACGCTCCCAGGAGAAGTCAAGCGGCGAGCGATAACTCGTCTGCAGCATCAGCAGGCGCAGGGCCGCGGCAGAGTGCTGTTCGAGCACCTCGGCCAGCGTAAAGAAGTTACCGAGCGACTTGGACATCTTCTCGCCGTCGACCAGTAGCATGCCCGTGTGCATCCAGGTGTTGGAGAAGCCCTGGTGCCAGGCGCAGGTGGCCTGGGCGCACTCGTTTTCGTGATGCGGGAAGGCAAGGTCGGAGCCGCCGCCGTGGATGTCAATCGGGGTGCCCAGGTAGCGGTGCACCATGGCGGCGCACTCGGTGTGCCAGCCGGGACGGCCCTCGCCCCAGGGGCTCGGCCAGCTGGGCTCGCCGGGCTTGGCGGCCTTCCACAGGGCAAAGTCGAGCGGGTCGTTCTTGTCCTCGTTCTCCTCGATGCGCGCGCCCACCATAAGATCGTCGATGTTGCGGCCCGAGACCTGACCATAGTTGGGATCGCTGCGCACGGCAAAGTACACGTCGCCGTTATCGGCGGCATAGGCATGGCCCTGCTCGATAAGCGTCTTGATCATAGCGATCATGGGACCGATCTCTTTGGTGGCGCGGGGACGCACATCGGGATCGAGCACGTTGGCGGCGCGCATGACGCCGATGAACTTGTCGGAGAACTCTGTCGCGACCTCGGCAGCCGTACGGCCTTGCTCGTTGGCGCGCTTGATGATCTTGTCATCGACATCGGTGAGGTTCTGGGCGAACGTGACCTCGTAGCCGCTCGCGATGAGCCAGCGACGAATCACGTCAAAGCTGATGAACGTGCGGGCGTTGCCGATGTGGATGTTGTCGTAGACCGTGGGGCCGCACACGTACATGCGGACCTTGCCGGACTCGATAGGCTGGAACTCTTCCTTTTTATGGGTAGCGCTGTTGTAGATACGCATTCGTTACTCCTTAACGGTTTTTTGTAGCAGGCAGACGGCCCAGGCGCCGATCCCCTCGCCCTGGCCTTCCCAGCCGAGCTTTTCGGTCGTAGTGGCGGCGACGCCCACGTTTTCGACGTCAACGCCCAGGGCATGGGCGAGGTTGGCGCGCATGGCATCGCGGTGCGGGGTGATCTTGGGCTGCTGGCAGGCAATGGTGCAGTCGGCATCGACAAACTCAAAGCCCAGCTCACGCGCATAGTCCATCACACGGGCAAGCAGCACCATCGAGTCGGCGCCCTCATAGGCAGGATCGGTGTCGGGGAACAGTTTGCCGATGTCTCCCCCGCGGCAGGCGCCCAAAATAGCGTCGGCCAGCGCGTGCGCGAGCACATCGGCATCCGAATGGCCCAGCAGACCGCGCTCGTAGGGAATGTCGACCCCGCCGATGATACATCGACGACCCTCCACCAAACGGTGGACGTCGTAGCCGTGGCCAATGCGCAGGTTACTGAACATGGGGAAGATCCTCTCCCTCGGCCATGCGGCCGAGCAGAATCGCGGTTACGGGACGCAAGTCCTCGGGTACCGTCACCTTAAGGTTGTCGCGTGGGCTCTGGACGCAGCGGACACGCCCACCCATGCGCTCGACCAGCGACGAATCGTCCGTGCCGATAAAGCCCTCGGCAATCGCTGCGGCATGGGCGCGCTTCATGGCGTCGACACTAAAGATCTGCGGCGTCTGCGCGGCCCAGTACAGCTCGCGTGGCGGCGTCTCGACGATGTTATCGCCGTCGACGATCTTGAGCGTGTCGATCGCGGGCTGGCCGCACACGACACCGTCGAGGGCGCGGTCGCTCACGAGCACGTCGATAGCGTGATCGATCGCCTCGGTCGTAATGAGCGGACGGGCGCCGTCGTGAATGGCGACATATTCGAAACCCGCCGGAACCGCATGCACGCCGGCACGGGTGGAATCCTGGCGGGTATCGCCGGCATCGGCAAAGCTGATAGGCGTGTCATAGTCAAACGGATCGATGGCCAGGCGGCACATCTCGGCACGACGCTCGGCAGGGCAAACCACGACGATGTGTCCGACCTTATCGCTACGGTCAAATGCGCGGATGGACCAGCTCATAAGCGGACGACCCGCTACATTGACGAGCTGCTTGCCACCGGGGTTACCAAAGCGCTGGCCGCTGCCACCGGCAACGACTACGGCGCATACGGGCGCCATTATGCGTTCCCCTGTTTGGTGCCCTTCATGCGGTACAGGGAGTCCGCAAGAATGGCAGGGTTGTTAACGCCAAAGTCGCCCAGGCGCTCCGGATCCTCGCTGATGTCGTCCATGAGTTCCTGCAGCGAGCCGTACTCGTCGACAATCTTCTCGGCCACGCCGTCGCGCACGACGGACACGCGCGAAAGCGTGCGCAGGCCCAGCGG
>DXLT01000010.1:4165-11042 GCA_019414555.1 Collinsella sp. | reverse complement strand
GTCTTTGCCTGCTGCATGATCTCGAAACTCGAGAAAATGCCGGTGATGTCGGCGAGCGTAACGTAGTCGTCGAGCTCGAGGGCCGTCAGGCGCAGCAGGGAGCGATCGAGCGACTGACGGGTAGTCTGGAGCGTGGCGACGAGCTGGTTGACCGAGCTCATGATGGTGGTGACGGGCTGGATCTCGTAGCTCTTGCCGTGGACGTACACGTTGACGACGGCACGACGAGCCGAAACCGAGATCACGATGGCGTCGGTGAGCACCGACATGCGAGCGGCAGTACGGTGACGCATGCCCGTTTCACTCGTGGCGAGCGAGGGATCGGGATTGAGGTGGAAGTTGGCGCGCAGGATCTGGGTGAGGTCGCCGTCGATGACGATGGCACCGTCCATCTTGGAGAGCTCGAACAGGCGGTTCGAGGTAAACGAAATGTTGAGCGGGAAGCCGTCGTTACCGGCAGCGAGTACGTTTTCGGTGTCGCCGACGCAAATAAGAGCGCCCAGGTGACCAGCAATGATCATGTCGAGGGCGGTGCGGATCGGCTGGCCGGGGGCAGTCAGGCGAATAGCCTGTTCCATACGCTTTTGCAGCTCGTTCTTATCCAAGGCATCGCTCCCATCGTATACGCTCCATAAACGCTAATTAGTTTCTCACGGTTTGTCCCCGTGGCGCTCGCGAAATCCGATGCTTACAGAATGAGCGAACACCGCTGAGAGCCCAACCCAAATGGGCTGCTTATGTGGTAGTATCGGGATTCACATGAATGAGGGAGTAGTCGCGTGGCCGGGTTCGCCTCCGGTGGCGCGGCAAGTCAACATACTGGCCGAAACGGTCTGGCTTGCCTTAATGAACGAGACTCGTGGTTGTGCGCGCAGCGCGTACGCCACGGGTCTTTTTTGTTATTCCCCCAAGAGGTACACGCGGGCCCGCCCGCAGAGAGGGAGCCAGACTATGGGACTCGCAGAGCTCGTGTTGCTCGCCGTTGGCCTTTCGATGGACGCCTTTGCCGTTTCCATCTGCAAGGGTCTCGGCATGAAAAAGATCAACCTTAAAGTCGCCGTGGTGCTCGGTCTGTTCTTTGGCGGGTTTCAGGCCGGCATGCCCGTGATCGGTTGGGCACTCGGCAGTCAATTCATGGGCATCATCGGACCCATCGACCATTGGATTGCCTTTATCCTTTTGGCCTTTATCGGCGGCAAGATGCTGTGGGAAGCCTTTACCGAAGACGAGGATGAGAGCGACAACAAGAATGCCGAGAAGATTGACCTGGTAGAATACCTGGTTCTCGCCATTGCCACCTCGATTGACGCCCTGGCCGTAGGCATCTCGTTTGCGGCGCTCTCGGTTGACATCGTGCCCGCTGTATCGCTTATAGGCATCACAACCTTTATCTTCTCCATCGCCGGCGTGGCGATCGGCCATACCTTTGGCGCGCGCTACGAAAAGCCTGCCACCATCGTGGGCGGCGTCGTGCTCATCCTCATCGGCCTCAAGATTCTGCTTGAGCATCTGGGGATCCTCGCGATATAAAAAACGCCTCTCATAAGCTCAACGTCAACGTGGAAGTCTCATGCAGAGTTTTGCATAAGGCCTTTTCATGCAGACTTTTGCATGTCATACTGATATGCAAAAGTCTGCACGTTAGGAGATCGCCGTGGATACCCTTCCCATCACCACACCGCGCCAAGCTGGCATCTACGTGCGCCAAGCGCGCGAGGCACAAGGGCTCACCCGTGCGACCCTCGCTAAAAAAGCCGGTGTTTCGGAGCGTCTGCTCGCATCGCTCGAGCTGGGAGATGCCACGGGCATTCGGCTCGACAAGCTATTGGCAATCTTCAATGCTCTCGGACTGGCGCTCGCCGCTCAAGGGGATATAGGCGAAACGAAAAATGAGCAATCAGCCAACGTTCCGCGTGCCGATTTGCAACCTCACAGTACCCCCAGACGCCATCGCGCTCAACGTCCCTCTCATAGCTACCGTTGCTGCGCCGCCATTCCGGTTCTTGCAGACGCCCCCTTTACGTCCGAGGTCTACGACAAAGCCTTCGCAGATTTCGCCATGTCCAATCTCGGAATCTCGATTGCCACAAACGCATCTGCCCAAGCAAAGCCTGAAGGGAACACTTCTGAGCACTATGAACATTAGCTAATTTGGGACGTGTCTCTTTTAATTACTTCAATCAGCGAACGTGTCCATATCTAAAGTAGCCAAAACCCCATTACACATGACGCACGAGAGAGCAAAATTCACCGACATGAGAATCACGAAAAGCCATGACCCTTTACACCGAAACAACTCGTGAACCGTCTTCTTAAACATGCCAGCTCCCATCAAGCGGCCTTTTATCCAAAACTGAATTTGCTCGCCGCTTAATCGCTCCCATATATCCCTTGTTGTTAATCCTTGCTCAAGACATTATCTCGGGTTGCGGTGCCCAGGATTCCATTTCACCTTTATATACATACGAATAAGCCCCCTATTTGCATAGGCAAGCGCGGCGATTATAACAGCAGCCACCATCAGACCGAGAATAGCCCTTTTGTCCGGAAAAAGGGACGAGAGAAAAAGGCATATTGCGGAGAAAACTATAGCCGCCCCCATCACTCGGTTTACACCTAGAGTCTCGGCCGTCCGCTTTGCCTCCTCTAAACGCTCTCCCGATAGCAATGACATTCCGGCAAGCAATCCCGTGAGCTTGCCTCGATACATCATTATTCCGAACACCAGCAGCAGGCATGACTCAACCATTGGAACCACAACGTCCGACATCGCCATCACTCCAGTCCATTCCTTGTCATCGAATCCTTGCGGCGACTCAACGCATCTGGCGTCAAATGCAATCTCGTGTCAAACGGTCTGCTCGTAAGCTCAATTACTTTGCATGAGCTCGAACGCGCCGGTTTAAACGGCATACAGTTTAGCCTCGATGGCCTACGCGATTCTCACGAACATATGCGGGGGCTCCCGGGGCTTTACGACCGGGTGCTCGACGCCATCGATATCGCGCTGAACGAAACCTCACTGCACTTTTCAATTGCCTTTTGTCCGGCATCGTTCAATGTCGACGATTTCAAGCCAGATTATACGATGCTTCGAGACAAGCTGAAATCGTCGGGTAGAACTGACCGAATTGACCTTCGAGTTCAGCCACTCATGCTCCTCGGTAGAGCCCGAAGAAACCGCACGATTCGCCCTTCTAATAATCAATACCGTCGGCTAGTCAACACGATCAACGATCTCCGATACGATCCGGACTATCGAGGCTACTTCATGTTTGAGTGGGGCGACCCTATCGACCACTTGGTCAGTTTCCCTCAACTGCAAATGCAATTTGACCAAGTGGCCATCCACGCCAATGGCGATATCGTCGCATCCCCCTATATACCTCTCATCATCGGAAACGTTCGCAAACACAGTCTTCAGGAATACTACGATGCCGGAATGGCAACCGTTTGGGATAAGCCCGTTGTTACCGCGTTGGCCAATCGCATGCACTCGATTGACGAGATGGAAGAGATCTCATCGTTGATTGCAGACATCAATATGGACGGCGACCTCTATATCGACCTAATCGACAATGATCTAGGCGACCTGAGTGTCCTGTCCCAATTCTAAGGAGATGTTCCCATGTACGAGCCCCCAGAAGTAGAGAGGATGGATTCCAAAACCGGCCCCGTTCCCGTTGTGGTCAACTTTGCAGCCGTCGTGGATAACGTAGTCGCAGCCGTCTATGATGCCGTCGTTGCGGCCTACGCATTCTGGTACTCAGCAGACAACGACGGCACCGAGACGAGTGCAGCACAGAACTAGTCGCCGGCTCATCGAGCAATCACCTCGCCTATCACTGCATGCGATTGACTGCGCAGCCCCAGCCAACGCCCAAAGCGCCTTGAAGAGCTGCTTGTAACATTCGTTCATTCAACAGCGGGATCTCTTCACCATTCTCGGCCGGCCCGACAGGGCGACACATCAGTCGGGCCGGCCAGACTTATACAACGCGGCGACTCCGCTCACGCCACACTCCCCGAAACTCGCACTGTCATCACACGGGCAATCAACACTGAATCCTGTTGTGCGATATGGGCAAACGGTCACGTGCGCGATTAAAACGAATTCACTTAGCAGACTTCAAGAATGCTTTTGCACCGCAGGATGGCCATACGCAGAGCGCGGCACGCATAAGCCAAAAGCGGCATTAAAAGCCATCCCCTTCCCTGCTGAATGCGCGTCCTAGCCCATCAACCGGTCGGACCATCGCGAAGATGGTCCGTGCTTCCATGCTGCGATGCGATATCAAGCATCACGAATAGTCCCCGCCCAACGGGGTTCTCCCCTCCGCAGGCGTTTCGAAACCCGCCCCCATCCCGGATTCCCACGCAGCGGCCGCGTTCACCGCCGACACGGGGACCCCTAGCTCCCCCGCGACGCGGCAGACCCTCGGCTGCCCCTCGTAAAGGATGCAGAAGACGCGCTCGAGGTCCGACGGTTCGACCAGGCTGCACCGGCAGTCCGCGTACAGCGCGCAGCCCCTCCCGCGCGGGTCGCCGCCCGAGCCCTCATCCGGCTCATGATGGCGCACCTCGACCCAAAGGCCCTCCAACACGTCGTCGAACCCGAAATCGAGCTCCGCCTGGACGCTCTCGCCGAACGCATCGCCCAGGGCGAGCTCCGGCACCTTCGTCACACGGCCGTCCAGCCACTCAATCTCTGTCATCGCGCGCATGGTCCAAGCCCCTTCCGACACGGGATTGTCAGCTCAACCCGACCCTTACCCATACGGACGAACATAACTCGCCAGGGGAAGCCCCTGAAGGCCGTGCGCCACAACATGAGGCCGAATCCGCCCCCGGCTGGACAGGCCAACAACGAAGGAGCACACGGAACCGGCGCGGCGTTACAACCGTCCCGGCAAGCGTGTCACTTGGCCAAGTCATGATGCCGACAAACCCGGAAATGCTCCAACGGAGCGCCGAACGAGCGTAACAATATAAAGCCGTGCAACACGTGTTGGACGACCGGAACATCCCAAACAAAGGCCTGTAGGTCCCACCTTCAAGCCCAATAGCAAAATGTGCATCAGCGGATTTGCAGCGATACAAGTCTCAACCGTCACCATCACACCGCAGCGCGCCTAGTCCCACTCATCCTACTGCAAATGTCCCAGAACGAGAAAACGACCAGCTTAACATGCCAACCTTTATATCCGCACGCGCGTAATTCAACTCATAAGGACCGGCTATCCCTTACCTGTGACACAATCTCAAACGCACAGAACAGAATCATCAGTCCAATCATCGCATAAGAGGCAGCCGAACCTTCAAGCACTATTCCACAAAGAACAATCTCCGCGCCGCCAATAAGAACTGTTATCAGGCGCTCTGCCTTTTTGCTCTCGCCGCTCGCATAAAAAGGCGGCAAGGCGCACAAGATCACATATAGCCCGGGAAGGGAATACAGGATCGATAGTCCAAGTCCCCCATCAACCGCAGTGCTTTGCGTAAGAATCAACTGAACCCAAACGGCAATTATCACTGAGCAGGTTGTCGATAAAAGAAGGCTAGAAATATAGCACGCAACAAAGTCCCGTCGCATTCGAACAGAGAAATCCGCGAACTCTCTTCGCCGCGTGGAAACAATAAGGTACACAGAAATTGCAATAGAACCAATCAGAGAAAACAGCGGAACGACCAGCAATTCAAGCTTATTACCCCATCGATCAACCACACCCCCACTCCAATGAGCGGGAATTGTATCAGGGAGGACTGACCAAGCCGCCCATAGAATCAGAAATGGAAGAATAGAGAGGATGAAAGATGATAACACTGCAGTAATTTTTTTTGAGGCTCTCATCGATTCCGCATCTCCTTGCGCGCCCACATTCCACTCCGCCTTAAATCAAGTAAAAATAATAGCTTGAATGCAAATTTGTTTTAATTATTGGTTGATCTCATTTCCATTCTTAATAATTGTTATCTTGATTTTATATCGATTATTCGATATATAGTAATATAAAATGTGTTCAAGGAGGGCACCATGATCCGTATTCGCTCCATAGAGCTCTCAAACGTGAAAAACGTTGCTAACGGCACGATCGGCTTCAAGGACAGCCCCTTCGGTTCCAGCGTGATGGGAATATACGGTCAGAACGGATCGGGCAAGACCGCCGTCGTCGAATCCCTCGCGCGAGTCCAGGATTTGATGTGCGGCTTTCCGCTCGACCGTGAAAGCGTCGATCTGATCGGCCCCTCTGCCGAGTGCGCCAAAATCAGCATCGAGGTCGAGGTGACGGAGGGTTCCCCTTCCTCGCTCGGCTTCGTAGGCGGGCTCGGCGACACCGTAGCGGCCGGGAAGCCCTTCACAGTGTGCTACTCGTTCTCCTTCGACAGGCTCGACGACAGACCGCGCCTCCTCTCCGAGGACCTCTCCGTCCGCGCCGAGGGGCTCGTCAAGAGAAGGCTCGCCGCCTACGATGCGGCCGATACCGAGGACAGCCAGAACCTGAAGCCCGTCAACAGGTGGCGGGCACTCAGAAATCTCGCCGGAAGGGAGGCCGACCTCGACCTCACCGTCGCACGGCGCTCCCCCGACCTGCAGGGCTCCTCGAAGCTGTTCTCGAACGCCATGGTCGCCTTCGCGGTCGCCGCGAGAAAGTCCTATCTCGAGCGCCTCGGAAATAACTCCCTATCCGAGGCGGCGAGGACGGCGTACGAGAGCGTATTGGTTCCACTCATGGACTCCACGACGCTCCTGAACAGGTTCGCCGACGATAAGATGAGGGTCTGTGACACGCGCCGAAGCGCGGCGCTGGCGTTCAACATCTTCCTCCTCGCCTCCCCGGGCAGCAGCACAGGCGGATGGTCACCCGAGGAGGCCGGA
>DXLT01000010.1:0-4155 GCA_019414555.1 Collinsella sp. | reverse complement strand
GCCGGAAAGGCCCCTGTCATCCGCGACGTGTCACTCCCTATCGATCAGACAACGGTCCTCCCCTCAGAAGTCTGCGACTCGGTCCGCAAGACCGTCGAGACCATCAACTGCGCGCTTGGGGCAATCGTTCCGGGACTCAGCATCCAAGTGAACACCCTCCACGGCGAAACGATGGAAGACGGCACACCGGGCGAGCGCGTCGAGCTCCTATCATGCCGGCAGGGGGTACGCGTCCCCTTCAGAACAGAATCGGAAGGAATCAAGAAGATCGCATCGATGCTCGGTTGGCTGATAAACGTCTTCAATGACGACAGCGCCTGTCTCGTCGTTGACGAGATCGACTCCGGAGTGTTCGAGTTCCTGCTCGGCGAGCTCCTCGAAGTCGTGA
Source organism: Collinsella sp. (assembly GCA_019414555.1). Classification (GTDB taxonomy): domain Bacteria; phylum Actinomycetota; class Coriobacteriia; order Coriobacteriales; family Coriobacteriaceae; genus Collinsella. The sequence goes on along the minus strand of DXLT01000010.1, from coordinate 3,767 downwards.
CCGAGCAGGGCAAGGGCCAGCTCATCTTCACCGCTCACAACCTGCGAGCGCTTGAATGTCTCCCGGTCGGATGCCTCGTCTTCTCGACCTCCAACCCCAACAACCGCTACATCGGGTTCCGGGGCATGGCACCCTCGAACAACCTCAGGAACCAATACCTGAGAGCCATCAACCTCGGGGGCCAGAAGGAACAGCTGTACGAGCCGACCAGAACCTCCGCGATAGGCTCCGCCCTCCTTGAGGCTGGAAGCCCCCAGACCCTCGACTTCGACTCCCTTCTGTCCTCCATGGGAGGCGAGTGACCATGGCAAGGGAGAAGCGGGTCGTCCTGATTCTCGTGGAGGGGCCGAGCGATGAAAACGCGCTCCTCGAGCCCATGCAGGCCGCGCTCGACTTCACTGCAAACGGTGCACTGCCCGAGGCGAGGGCGCTCGCCTTCCACTGCGACGTTACCACGGTGCGACCGTTCTCATGGGAGGCCTCCTTCGCCGTCAAGGACAGGGTGCGCGACACCGTGCGCCAGTTCGTCGTCGACCGCATCGCGTCACGGCACGAATACGAATGGACCGACCTCGACCGGATCATCCACATCGTCGACCTGGACGGCGCCTTCATACCGAACGAGTGCATCGTCGAGGGGGACTGCGATGGATTCGCCTATGGCCGCGACTCTATCACCGCCCGGGACACCGCTAGGGTGGTAGACAGAAACGAGAGAAAGTCTGCTGCGCTGCTTGAGCTCGCGGGCACGCGCGAGCTCAAGCACAGAAAACACGCGGTCCCCTACAGAGTCTACTTCATGTCCCGTAACCTCGAGCATGCGCTCTACGGCTCCGTACGCGAATTCAGCGATGACGAGAAGAGGCAGCTTTCCGCAGCCTTCGGCAAGAAATACCGGAACGACCCCGAGGGTTTCATCAATCTGCTCCGAAGCGGGGACGTAAAGGTTCCGGGCGATACCGTGGAGGAGACGTGGCGCTACGCCCGGGAAGGTACTAATTCCCTCCACCGGGGCTCAAACCTTCACCTCTTCTTCTCTGGCTCTGAACCGGAATCGCCGTCCCGGCCATCCACTCCCTAGGATCCGAAAGCCCGAATCTCGTGCTGACGCCTGTGCGAGATGATCAGCTTTCGGCAGTCGCTGCTCCCCGTTTTCGATCGCATAGCTCTTCCAAATCGAAAGGATTACTCATGTACATCTTCTGGGACAACTCAAACATTCAATACGCTGGACTCAATAGCGTACTGCCCGTCAAAGAGCCCGATGTCGATCGCGGAAGGTATCGCACCTACTTCAAAGGCCTGTTGAACCTCGTCTCTCGCGGCAGGATTATCGACAAGGTCTATCTTGCCGGAAGCATCCCTCCGGGAGATGACGCTCTTTGGGATGCGGTTGAAAGACTTGGAATCGAAACCACACTGATTCCTCGCAGCGAGTCGAGTGGCGAGGCGGACACAACCGACTTCGCACTTCAGACGGACCTGCTCAGGTTGGGCTACGATGTCCAGGAGCCAGGCACCATCGCCCTGCTAACCGGTGACGGTGCGGGCATTAATTCCGGTAAAGGCTTTTTGGCAGACGCGATGAGGCTGACTGAACGCGGGTGGAAGTTCGAGGTCTACTCTTGGGATGCTGCCTGCAACTCAAAGCTGCGGGAGTTTGCCATGGCGAACGGAAAATACTTCAAGCTCGAAGACTACTATGAGTACATTACATTTATTGTGGGAGGAAGGCGCCCCGTCGAACTGTAATCGAAACAAAAATACATTGCCCGGATACCACTCGCACAAATCACCTAGGGGCACGTCGGAAACACATGCCTCTCATCACGTCCATGGCGTGTCCTCCAGGTGGCTGCCGTGCTTCTCCCCAGCTCCTAATAGGGCGATGTACGCCCTCAAGCTGAAACGAGCACAAAGTAGATGGAGCTTTAAGCTCGTCCGGAAGCCGCCGTCCAAGCCTGTCGCGTACATTCACTCGATGCGCGGGGCACAACGCACCTAATAGCATGCGACCCCTTCAGTCTCGAACAGAATCCGCATATACCGGTCGTCAAATCTAAGGGCAACCATGTCAACGGAGTTGCGAACAGCACTGCATTGGCATATAAAATCGAAGAAGGAGCGACCGAGCCCCTCATCACATTCCCCGGCCAAGATACGCTTCCCTAGCTCCGCCGCGGATGCCAGCTCCTCAGGAATGAGATCATCGGGAATCGACCCCGTCATCCCACTCGCCCTCTCAAGCCTCTCAACCGCCGGGGCGACGACGTCAGTCACATAGCGCACATCAAGACAATCTTCCTCTATGTGGCGAGGGAGGTCGTACATCAGTTCGGACAGACAGATGTAGTAGCCAGCCCATGACTCTTTCAGTTTTGGAAACTGCGCGATGCGGACTAGGCAAGCATCCGCGCTTTCTTCCCCAAGACGATTTCTCGGTGGGATATGGACGGTGTTCGACTTCTGATGTCTCCAGGCCGGATTCTCGAAGTTAAGACGAATGCGAATGTACTCTTGCAGCCACACAAAATAGCACGAACCTGAGTCGGCGATAGAGCAACGAAACAGTAGGAACGGGATGGCCAGCATCTCGGCATACAGCAGGGTCTTTGTTTCAAGCTGGAAAGAAATAACCTGGCTATCGTCTATTGGTTTTTCGGTCCCCTTTACTTGAATAGCTAGTAGCTCGCTGGTCGCGTCGCCCCCGTCGAAACGTTCGGCAATTATATCAATTCCGAAATCCCGTTCCGTCAGATCTCGAATGACCCAGCTTTCAAAGGGCATCAGCCCCGAAATGATGCTGCAAGCCCTCGAGTCTATCTCGTGGCTCCTCGATCTTTGCGGAGGCCTTGCCATCAACCCCTCCCCTTCTGACGAAATCTATGATACGAAACGGCCAAAACGCTTGTCGCAACGCCAATCAAAGGAAACGGGCCGTCAATCTCCTCCGACGTTTCATATACATTAACAACCCCAAGAGCATCACCTAACGCGCCGTCGCTTACACCCTCCGCTCGGAGCGGCAAGTATAACGGACCATCAAATCCACCGTGGCTATCGTCGACAGATCCATCCACGGCCAACCTCTTTTATACCGGCAAGCGCCCTCTAGATGTCGTCCAAACCGAACTAGGAATCAACCCCCTCATCGCCATCGGAATATCTTAGGGAAGCGTTGATTTTCATGGAGGCGATTTCAATCAGCTCTTTGAGGTCTTTGTAGTAGCCTAGCGCCTTTGAATCCTTTTCCACCTCAGGCGACACCGTAACCGTAAAGCTCGTCGGAACCCCAACCGTGGAGAATACCGCATTATACAGGTTTCCCACTTTCAGCTCGGGGTTCTTCAAGTCGATTGAGAAACCTTCCACCCCTTCAAATGCTATCCTCCCGTTGCTGAGAATGACGCGAAGCGTCCTGCGCTCTATAGCGTTTGAGGCGTCTTTTGACGACATCAGCTCCTCCTTCCACCGTATCGGCGACGATTCCGAGAATTGAATAATCCTTGCATTCGTATTCGAGCGCACCGCTCTTGACTGTGATCTTCTTCGCCTTATCCCTTCCCAGCGCGATGACGTTATCCGCATCGAGGTTCACGACGAACTGAGGGTTATGCGTGACGATAATGACCTGTCTCTTCTGCCGCATCTCGGAAAAGGCTCTGATGACATCCTTGCGGATTGCGGTCTGCGATATCTGGTCCTCCGGCTGGTCGACGATATAGATGCCCTGTTTCTCGTCTCCCGCCATCAAGTCGAAGTAGATT
>DXLT01000001.1:14062-42399 GCA_019414555.1 Collinsella sp. | reverse complement strand
CCAGAAGCGCTATCCCAAGGCAAGCGCGTACTGGTACAAGAACATCGCGGAAACAGGCCTGCTCATGGCCTAATTCAAGCCGCATACCCCCTGTCGGCCGCATGTGATTTCCTCCACGGGTTCGCATGCGGCCTTTTTGTTTTCGCGCGGGTCGGCAGCCGTTTGTCTAAATCTGTAACACGTAACCGAGTATTCCGGCCCTACCTGTTACAGATCGAGACAAACGTTCGAACCAATCCAAACAATCTCAATCTGTAACGTTTGGCCGAGTTTTTCGGTCCCAACCGTTACTGATTGAGACAATTAGATAGTCAAATCCGCGCTTTCCAAGCAGCTATGAAGCACGGCTCTTTCCTTGCTTTCAGTATCACGAACATATTTTCGGTATCATTTAATGTTATTATGATACCGAAAATATGTTCGTGATACTGAACGGAGCAGCATGCGCCAGTTTGATTACGCCACAGTCCCAGCGGAACTCGAGGCAACTCCAATCACCAACCTTCTCCTCTCGATACGCGAGCATAAAGGCCGTCAGCTTGTTCTGGGTCAAGTCAGACCCGAGCTTCTATCGTCCCTTATGGAGGAAGCTAAGATCCAAAGCACCCAATCCTCCAACGGACTTGAAGGAATTGTTACCACCCAAAAAAGACTCAAAGCAATCATGGCGTATTCCGCCAAGCCAAGCTCCCGCGCAGAGGAAGAAATCGCTGGATACCGAGATGCGCTGTCGCTTATTCACGAGCAGCACGATTTCATTCCCGTAACGCCATCGGTCATTTTGCAGTTGCATCGTGACCTCATGGCACACACAGCAATCTCGTATGGGGGCCATTGGAAAGATAGCGATAACGAAATCATCTCCATCGACGATCAAGGCAATCGATTTGTGCGCTTTAGGCCGCCTTCGGCCCTGGCAACCCCCGGACTTATCGAAGAAGCCTGTCGGTCCCTCAATGATGCCTTATCTCGTCAAGTTTGCGACCCCCTCCTTATATCATTGCGCTTCATCTTCGATTTTGTCAGCATTCATCCCTTCAACGATGGCAATGGCAGGATGAGCCGGCTCCTTACAACGCTGCTACTCGAAAAGACTGGATACGACGTTGCGCGTTACATCAGCATCGAACGTCTCATTGAAGACAATAAAGCGCTTTACTACAACGCCCTCGCCGCAAGCTCCACTGGATGGAATGAAAATCAAAACACCGAAGTGCCCTTTATCCGTTTTATGCTCGGAACCATCCTGGCGGCCTACCGACAGCTCGAGCAGCACACCCAGATTGAATCTGTCACTCACCCCATGTCGAAGCAAGCACGTATAGCTGCTCTATTTCAGCAGAGACCCGGCGTCATCAAGAAATCCGACATCCAGTCCAACTGCCCCGATATCAGCGAGATAACCGTTAAACGAACCCTCAGTCAGCTTGTTGGTTGCAGCGCAATCGAGAAAACAGGAGCGGGTCGTTCGACGGGCTACACACTCAAAGACGTCCACGCCCTGGAATTATTCTTGCAATCCGCAATACCCGACGGCAGGTCAGAAATTACAAAAGAGTCCCCAAAGGACAAACTCCTTGAACGCATAAACCGCGCGGAAGATGAAAGCAGAGACGAACTCTACGAAGACTACGGTTCATTCTCAAGGAATATCAAAGCGAAATACGAAGTCTAGCCATACCTCAGAATGGCCTCACCCTTGTTGCCCAAAACTATTTGCGAGTCATTTTCCGCGTCATTGTAAAACGATAATCCCCGCGCCGGCAGAGGGCAGACGTATCGCCTGCAGCGTTAACTAGCAGATGACCTGCGTGTGCTCCTCGATGGCGGCGCGATCTCCGTCAGCAATACCCGGTTCGCACACCACGGCGTCTAAATTGTCCAGGCGACAGAAGGTATAGAAATCGCGCTTGCCGATTTTGCTGGAGTCGGCGATCAGATAACGCGAGTCGGCCTTGCTAAAGGCGAGCTGCTGGATACGGCCCTCGTCCATGTTGGACGTAGATACGTCGCCATCCAGAATGCCGTTGGCACCGATAAACGCCGCATCGATGCCCAGCGCACGTAGGGTATCCTCGGCCGTCGGCCCCACAAAAGCGGCAGTGCGGCGGCGGTACATACCGCCCACGAGGCACAGCTCGCAGTCCTCGCGCTCCTCGAGCAGGTTGAATACCGAAAGCGAATTGGTCACAATACGCAGGCGAAACGTCGGCAGCATCGAGGCCATCTGCTCAACCGTGGTGCCCGTGCCCAAAAAGATGGTCGAGCCCTCCTCGATAAGCTCCACAGCACGGCGCGCAATCTGCAGCTTTTCCTCGGCATGCTTGGTGCGCTTTTCGCTGTGCGAGTACTCATGGCGCAACATAGCGTGGGGACGGCCCTGTGCACTACGGGCTCCGCCGTGCACGCGCTCGATCTCGCCTAGGCTCGCAAGTTCTTCGAGGTCGCGGCGAATCGTCATGTCCGAAACGCCCAACGCATCCGAAATCTCTTTGACCGAGACCGTGCCCTGCTCCTCGAGCAGCTGACGAACCTTATCCTGTCGCTCTGCCTTAATCACGATGAATCCTCGCCGTTCTTTGCGCGCATATCATTCAAACAGTAACGAACAAATTGTATCAGACTCGTACGCGTCAAAAATGAACGCCCGCACAGCTCCAATCATCACTTTTTTGAGAAAAATACCCCCAGCTTTAGTGGGGTGTAGTGATAATCTCGCCTGTTCGCGCTACAGTTTGTCGAAATACCTCGATGTTAGGAACCAAATGATCACTTCCGAGCTTTTCGGCACCGCGCCGTGCGGTACCCCCGTTCATCGCTACACCCTCAACGGGCCTGAGATCTGCGTTCGCATTATGGACTATGGCGCCACCGTGCTGGGCATCGATGTGCCCGACATTCCCGGCAACGTACGCGATGTGGTGCTGGGCTTTGATAAGCTCGAGGATTACTTTGACAACCCCGCCTGCTTTGGCGCGACCATCGGCCCCGTGGCAAACCGCACTGCAGGTGCCACGATTACCATCGCCGGCACGGACTGGCATATGCCCGCCAACGAGGGCGCCAACAACCTGCACAGCGATCTTGAGCACGGTCTGCATAAGCGCGTGTGGGATGTTGAGCTCGACGAGGTCCACAACGCTGTTCGCATGACCACCTCGCTTGAGGACGGCGAGCTGGGCCTGCCCGTCAACCGCACCTTTACAGCCGTGTTTACCGTGACGCGCACCGGCGTCTTCCGCATCGAATATGGCTGCGAGAGCGACCGCGCCACGTACGTGTCCATGACCAACCACACGTACTTTAACCTTGCCGGCCATAACGCCGGCATGGACTGTGAGCACTTCTTTGTTGCCAACGCTGCCCACTACCTGCCCATCAACGACCAGAACATCCCCACCGGCGAGATCGCTCCGGTCGAGGGCACGCCGTTTGACTTCCGTGAGCTGCGCCCCGTCGCTCCCGGCATGGAAGCCGACGACCCGCAGATTAAGCAAGCACGCGGCTACGACCACTGCCTGTGTATCGATGGCTATCAGTACAGCCGTAATCTGCGCCGCGCGATGCACGTCGAGGAGATGTGGACCGGTCGTGAGCTGGACTACTACACCACCGCCCCGGGCGTGCAGCTCTACACCGGCAACTGGCTGGGCGACGAGCACGCCAAGGACGATGCTAACTATGGCTGGGGCGCCGGCTTTGCCCTCGAGGCAGAGATGTACCCCGACACGCCGCACCAGCCGCTGTTCCCGCAGGGCATTGTGGGCCCGGGTCACCCCTATAGCAATGTGATCGAATACCACTTTATGAGGCACTAAGCCCATAACGCAATAAATCGCACAGCAGCGCCCGCCGACACCACCGCCGACGGGCGTTTTTCTACCTATTTATTGGGGACGGTCTTAAATGACTAGTTGGATGGGGTCGGGGGCGGAACTGGGGAGATAGCGGATTTCTAGTTCTATGCCGAGCTTTTGCAACTCTCTGAAGGCGGCGACGTCTGCATCGTCTATGGCGACTGCGGGCGTTGTGGGACGCTTGCCCTCCCCTGCTTGCATATGGCCAATGCTAATCTTGGTGATCGGCACACCGCCCTTGACCAGCGTGAGTGCATCGGCGGGCGACGCCACCATGATGAGAATCCATTGGCGCGGCGTTGCAGTATGAATGATGTCGATAGTCCTTTGTACCGAGAAAAACCGCGTCCACACGCCATCGGGCGCCGCGACCCTCATGGGTGCCCATTGGCGCGAATCTGCCGCGATCTCATCGTTGACGATTAAGATAAGATTGGAACCCACAGTCTCGTTCCACAGCTCAACGTCTTGCCCGTAAATGAAACGGTCGTCGATACGTGTAAGAAGGATCCTGGGTTGAGCCATGGCAGCCCCATTCTGTTTGAGGCCCGTAAGAGCGAGACATCACGTCTCCAATATTAGTGCATTTAAAGTGAGAAAAGCCGTCAGAACCCTTGCGCGGATGTGCGATGTCCCGTATCATAGACAGCCGTTGACGCCTCAGTTGCGTCATCATATGGCCGCCAGCGTAGCTCAGTTGGTAGAGCACCGCTCTCGTAAAGCGGGGGTCACCGGTTCGAGCCCGGTCGCTGGCTCCATTGCATTAGTGCAGCTCAGAAGCGTAATTGCTTCTGAGCTTTTTTGTTTTCGCGTCTCTTTCCTCCTTCTCCGAGGAGTGAAAAAGGGGTGAAAAACTTTTTTAACTGTTTTCCATAAATAGTTAGCATCATCCAACGTTCACATTAGATCGAACAACAATCCTGTTACGCATAGCCTAATTCCGCTGAGTATCAGAGAAGAACGTCCGGATTATATGCATCCAGCTTCGCTTCTCCAGTCGCCAGTGACTCCTCCAGCCGGTCAGCATATTCAACAATAGAGCCGTAGGATATGGGAGTAAATCCGAACTTTTCGATAAAGAGGGGTTCCGCTACGTCAATCCTCTTCTTGGCAACCGCGGCCTCATCCTTTTCATAGTACCCAGTGCCAGGAATCCGCTCGTTTGCCTGCGGCAAGCACTTAAGCTGCCTACACAAGCGCGCCGACCCCTTTGAAAGACCCATAAAGGTGATAGCACCAGAGATTACGCCACCGACGCCCACAACAACCTTGCCAGCGGCATTCCCCACCGTCTGCTTTGTTATCTTGATACCCATGAAGCTCAAGAGCTTCTTCAGGATCGGATACCAACTGGTCTTGGTTAGCGACTGGCGAGCGACCTTTTTCGCGACCGCCTCTTGGGCGTTTTTGGCGATTACGGTTAGCATCGAATTCGCGCTGCCTACACCCATCATCACACCGAGCAACACTGCCATTTCGTAGAGAGTCTCGTCATCAACGTCGTCACATTCTTCAAAAAAGGTCTGCCAGCCATACAGGTATGCCAGTTTCTGCATAATCCTGAATGCGTGCACGTAGTATTACGTAATATCGGCAGGAATGGTGCCCACCATCGCGACACCTCCGGGAAGACCCGCTGCAAAGGAAAAGGCGGTTGACTTCTTTGCCTCATAATCAATTACTTCTCTAGCAATTCTATCGATCAGGCCCACATCGATTCCGGCGGTAACGGGGGTCGTTTCCACGGCAAACTCGCCGACATCTTTATGGACACCCTTCCTCCTCAGCTCCGAGCGGAGGAAATGGGGCCGATCAATTCTCACTCCCTTTAGCCGAGCAACTTTTTTCATAAAGTCAATCAAAAATCTCTGGGCCTCCGCCAACTGCTCATCGCTCTTGTCTTTTAACTCTGCAAAAGCCGAATCAACGAGAACAGCGACCCCAAGGCCCTCGCCCTCGTTTTTCTTTCCAAGCAGCCTGACGTCCATATAGCCTTCCAATCAATGCGCCGCGCGGGCTATCGCGTTCTGCGACAGGCCGGACGCACGGAGCCTGAGGGCCTCCCTGGCCCTTATCCTTCTCGCCATGCTGTACCTCCTTGGTCTCGGCTGCATGGACAGCCGGAACGTACCAGGGGGACGGTGCCGACGGGAATATCGGCGGTGCCGAACGGCAATATTCGGGATGTGAGCGGACGGTGTGTAAGCGCAATATCGCCGGTGTCAAAGAGGACAATTACTCAAACAGGTGAAGGAGGGCATCGAGGAGGATAAGTAGATTTACGGTGGCAATTAAGAAGCCAACTCGCCGCGTCATGCCCGTTGGAGAGGCGAGCATGACCCTCATGGGTAATCAAGACACACGAAACAAAGGGGATTCGACAAGTCGCAAGAAAGGGGAGTGCATCACCTTTTGGGTTACGGAAGAGCAGAAGCAAGAGATGAGCACCTACGCGGCGGAACACAACACCACGGTATCAAGGATCATCATCGAAGGCCTTGAGATACGCATGGGTAAAGGGCAATCATTATAGCTTAGCCTTCTGCAATTGCTGCGACTCGATGCGGTCCTATCGATTTGCGCAACGGTGTGACGCGTTATCTAGACTGACGATCGTTTCCGCTGCATTTGCCAGCTCATTATCATGTGAAACAATGATAATGAGCTGTTTCAATTTGTTGTTTCTGACATACGAAGCGAGTTCGGCTCGGCTTGTTTCATCCAATCCAGTTGTAGGCTCATCGAGCACCAAGACTGATGGATTACGGGAAATTGCCGACCACAAGTATACACGGCGCAGCTCACCACCCGAAAGTTCAGGACAACGTTTCTCAAGCAAGCCCTCTATGCTGGTTGTCAACGACGGTAGCTCATTCATATGCTGGTGCTTTGTAAAAAATGGGGTGTTGAAATAATCCAACAGGTCCCGAACCGTCTCATCTGGAGCGAAGCACGGTTGGGGGCAGCACGATATCGTGTCTGAACGTATGTAATCCAAATTGCATTTTTCAATCGGCATGTCGTTGTATGTTACTTTGCCTGCCGATGGATACAGCCCAAGGAGCAGGTAAAGGAGCGACGTTTTTCCTCTTCCATTTTCTCCGGTTATGCAGTATGTTCCAGGGCCGGAGAAATCGAAGGAAAATCCGTCAAGAACCTTTCGGGGAGATCCGTCTGGAAGGGGTACCGTAAAATCCAACTTGGAAACAGAAATGCGATTTATTGTGTCAATCTTGACTAAACCTGTCTGATCTTGCTCTGGTTCCGGTCCTACCTTTCCTATGGCGCTCATCCTGTCCCACGAAGCCTTGGCATCCTGATAGGACTTGAACAGGTTCATCGTGTTTTTCAAGGTTTTAAATAGGACGGCAAAATATGCACCGACGATGGTGTATTCGCCTATCGTCATGGTTCCATTGATGATTCGCACTCCGGATACGATGAGTATTATCGCTTGAAACACGGCAGCAAAAAGGCTGTCAATCGATGTTAGTGAGAATGAGAGCTTTCCCGAGTGCAAGACCTTTGGAAAATACTTTTCAAATCCGGTGTCAAGTGCTAGCTCGCTTTTATTGTATGAAGACGTTAACTGAATGTTGAGAATCTGATTCAACTGCGATGCTATTACGGCATAGAAAGCGCTATCTGCCTCCTTCTTCTCGTACATGACTTTATATAGAAGCTTTCGCAATCCGGTAATAACGAAGAGATATGCCACAAGAAGGAGGATGGAGAATAGTGCGAGGAGTGGATCAACCGACCATATGACGAGCAACACGAAAGGAATGGCGACAACAGACAGGGGAGCGCTGATAAAGTTTGTTAGAACGAAAGAAGAAACAACACCTGAGTCAGTGAAAATCCTTTGCGTCGTATAGGCTGAGTCGGTTGTTCGGTTCGTCAGAAAATTAACTCGCTCAAAGCGCAAGACGGTTTCCCTGAGTAGGTCAAAAGAAAGCTTTGTGGATATACGGATAGATAACGTTCCTGCAAAATATGAAAATAAGGCAGAAAAGACCCCTATTGAAGCTACGAGGAGCGCAAAAAGCACAGCATCCTTCTCGCTGCGATTGGCAAGAAGGAAATCTAAGAACTTTCCGTTCACATATGGTGCGGCATAGGAAAGGGCGATTCCAATCGTCGTGATGGCAATGAACGTGAAAGCACCCTTTGTTTTACTAAACTTCGATAAGACGTACCGAATCAAGAATGGCCCCAATCTATCAGGTATGAAATACCAACTGATGACACCTTACACCGCGGTTCGGTGGAAACGAAGCGGCGACTAATCGGCACGAGCGCTTCCATAGAGAGTCTTTGCGAGCTGGATCCTCATAGAAACGGGAATTTTATGTTCGATCAATAGGCCGCGCACGGCAGTCGGACGGCTGAAAAATAAAACAGCCGTCCGACTAAAGCTGTAAATTTTTTCATTGTTTGTTGGGCATGCGCCTGAAGTTTCATGCAATAGGAAATCCATTATGACCATGGTCGAAATGTGAACACTACGATCGTTAGCAAGGAGACGCCAAGACCGGCAAAGATTATGATGAGCGGCAGAATGAAAGCCGCCGATGCCGATAATGGGATTTGGGACGCAAAGGCAATGATGCCCGCGAGAACGAGACCGGCTCCCGTCAACGCTATTCCGAGTCCGACCAATCTGGCAACAAGAGGAATCTTCTCGCTTGGAATATGAGCGATATGGTAACTGTGAATCAGGCCGGGATTGCCGGTCTTTACCATTAACACCCCGACAACGAGAAAGCAGATTCCTCCTACCATGCCGCCAATGGATGATCTTAGCGCTTCAGGACTCATTGCTCGTCTTGGCCACCTTGCTCGCTGAGGGGAAGTGCTGCGGCAAAAGTGATGAGGACCAGTTCATAGGCTCCAACTGCGGTGACTCCGACCGCCACATTTGCTCCCCACACGATGTAATACATGTCGAACCAAGTTTCCGTTCCAAGAGTCGATGCTCTGGTCGGATTCATGTTGTCTACTACGGGCTTCTCGTACATTTAACCCAACATCTCCTTCAACGATGAGTTCAACAGTTCATCCGCGGTATCATCAATCAGGTCAACGTGTAGATCACCTCCCATATCTATATCGCAAATTGTGTCGGACATACGCTCCATGTCGTCAATGGTCCACATGTGGTTACAGAGGTCTTGAACCAGTTTTGTGGACCAAATTGAGCTAAGTCCGTTGTTCCAGTAATCCTCAAGAGGGTGGTTTCTGATGTTGCCAACCACTAACGGGATATACGGAGAAACGACGATGTCGCCGTTTGCGTGCACTGAAACCTGATCTAATAGATATCGGTTATCAGAGAAGCGAATTAGATGGTCGACGGGGTCGCCCCATTGCGGTCGGACATTCGGGTGCTTCCGAAGGAAGTCGTCCTCTTGAATGGTGTGAATCAACGTACGGTATTGGGAATAGTCCGGTCTAATAAATGTGTTCTTTCGCGCACGGCCCAAAACCATGAGGGGTTGGACACGTAGTTCGATAAAGTCACCCGGCGTCCTCTTCGGCCTGTTAGATTTGGTGAAAATCTCATCTAATAGTGAGATGACATCGGGAAACTGTTCGGTGTTGAACGACGTGGGCGTAAATGCGATAGCAAGGTGCAAATCGGAATGGTTGAGTACGGTGGCAACTGCTTCTTCGACGATTTCGAAGGCTCCCTCATGTCCCCTCAGCCTATCGTGAGCTGACCCAATGCCGTCTAGGCTAAATTGGATGCTTTTGAGTCCGGAATCTTCTAAATCTCGGAGAAGGGATTCCGTGAGGAGAAGCCCGTTGGTTACCAGGCTCGCTGCAACATTCCCATCTCGCAATATGGGAAGGCAGCGCAAGATATCTTTACTGCGCAACAAGGTTTCTCCTCCACAGAAACACATGCTGTAAAGCGACATGTCTGCCATTTCCTTTGCGAAAACAAAAAGTTCATCTGAGGTCAACTCGTCGTGCATGACCTCATTCTCGCCGCTGCTGTTATAGCAGTGCAGACATCTCAAGTTGCACTTGTTTGTTATGTCAAGGGCGACGTGATGTGGCGCTCTGAGAACGTTGGTGTACTTGTTTTCCGAAACTCGTCCCATGGTTCCTCTTAACAGACTTCTGAAAAACAGTATACATTCATGCAGTCGCCGTCGCTGCACTCACCTGGAAAAGTGCCAGCGCAAGTGAATTCTGGCTCATTGATAAGATTTCGAATTCCTTCGTTTGATGCAATTTCCTTGCTGGTTAGGTTCAGGTGGAAAAAATTGGGAACATCGCAAAATTCTTGACGATAGAAGCTGGCCGCAGCGGCAATACATTGAACGGCGATGCTTGCGGGGCACAAAAGAAGACAGATGTCTGCGTATCTGAGTAAAGGATTGCTGGAGGGGGCGAGGCCGAGTAGACCGGTTGGTCTCCCTGACTCATATACAATGAAAAATTCCTTGCTCAGATTGAACAATCCGTTTCGCACCTCTAGCGGTCGTTCATACTGCTCGACGGAAAGAGGCCAACCGTAGACAATTGTGGGACTTTCTGGTTCTGATGAGCTCGCCTGGCTTGCCAGGGAGCAAATCAGGCGAATATCGTTTTCTTGGGCAAGCCGTATATGGGTCCCATTGTCCACGCAAATCTCATCGGCAATGGGTGTGCCATTTTCGATCGGAGTTTTGACCCATCCTATTAGTCTCGATACGCTGAAACCTCTCATTGCCGAGGCTAAGTCAGATTTGAGCATGTCCGGATTGGCGTCTGGAAACTTGTCGCACATCCGATTAAGGATTGTTTCGACGGTGTTTTTACCATCGCACAGAGAGACGATGTAGCTCCCGCTTCCGTTCAACATGATATAGTTCAGCTCATCGCGTCCGGTTAGAACAGAGCGGTACCCGTTCTTTTCCTCTCTTGAGTATGGGAGAGAAATCGATTTCGGGATAAATCCCCTTATTTCGTCAAAGCTCCATTCCATAATTAATCCCTCCTTGTGTCTGTTTGAATATGAGCCGATTTTAGGCTCTTCGGTAGTTTCTGTGGGCGAGACATCAATTTTTCCGCAGGTGGATGCAGAAAAGTTCCGCATATAAGGGAAACGGCCCCGAGAGGGGGCCGTTTCCGCGCCGGGCAGGGTAGGATTTCGCTTGCTACATCAACCTACCGGAAAGGCCCTGACGCATGAACAGGATACTAAGCCGCGCGCTCGCGCTGGTCCACACCGTGATCGAGTACGCCAGCATCGACGGCGGCAGGATAATCGTCGGCGTCAGGCCGTGGACGAGTTTCGGGCTGCGGTGCCCCGTCTGCGGGAGGGCAGCGAATGCTACGACAGGTCGCCAAGGCCGCGGCTGTGGCGCGCGATGGACCTGGCGAGGTCGACCTCTCCGCGCTCGGGCTGCACGAGATGGCGGCGTCCCTGCCCGACTACGTGAGGATGGTCGCCGCGGGCGAGCGGGGCTTCGCCTCCGCCTTCGAGGAGATGACGCGCGTCGAGGTCGCCGCCCGGGAGGTCAGGATCACCAACCAGCGCATTCGGTCGTCGGGGTTCCCCTACGTCAAGGGGCTGGCGGACTTCGACTGGGACTTCCAGCCGTCGGTCCCTCGCGCCGAGATCGAGGAGCTCGCGACCCTCAGGTTCGTGGAGCGGGCCGAGAACGTCCTGTTCGTGGGGAGCCCCGGCGTGGGCAAGACGCATCTCGCCGTCGCGCTGGGCATCGAGGCAGTCAGGGCAGGGCGCGAGGTCAGGTTCGTGGACTGCGCCCGGCTCGTCGAGGACCTTGAGGACGCCTCGTCGCGCGGCATCCTCAAGAAGAGGCTCAAGCACTACGCCCACTCGAGGCTGCTGATCATCGACGAGCTCGGCTACCTCGACGTCGGCAGCGTGGGCGCGGACCTGTTGTTCCAGCTGATATTGACGCGCTACGAGCAGCGCTCGACGATCATCACCGCCGACGTGGGGATCGGCGGCTGGGGCAGGGTGTTCGGGGACGACGTGGCGGCGAGCGCGATCGCGGACAGGGTGTGCCACCACTGCCACCACTGCCACCTGGTCAAGATAGCCGGCAGGTCCTACAGGCTGAAGGACCTGCCGAGGGACGGACCCGTCAAGGCGTGACCGGAATCGGTGAAAATACGTTAGCGCAAGCGGTGAAGCCGCCTTTGCGCGAACGGCGCGTTTGATTAGTGAAACTGGTGAAAATTAGATTGACGCTAACAGGGGCGTGCCCGTCGCGGCGTTTCACGGGGATGTCTCGCGCCATCCCCGGACCCCTTCGCGCCAAAGGGACGAGTCCCCTTGGAACCCCGGGCCGCCGCCGGCGGGCCGTGAACGGCGGGACAATCACTCGGCTTCAACTCGCGATCGCCCCGCCGGCTCTCGCTCCGGCTCCGTTCGATGGCTCCCCTGGGTCGCCATCACTGCGCCTCCGCTCACCTGTCCCGTTGCACTCCGGTCGATTCGGCCTACGCTCTCGGGGCATGCAAGATATGTATTCCGTGCAACGGAATATCTTGCCCGGCCGAAGCCGGGATGTGCGAACCGCTCCAAAGTCGCTCCCGCAGAACCGTGCAACAGGCTTACCGGCTGTTGCACGGACCTCAGATATGAAAGTCAGTCCCGGCCTCTTTCGTCATCCACACCCTCGCGAGCCAGCTCCCACGCGGCCCGTATGGCAAGGTCGATTCCCCTTGCCGTGAACCTCATAATCCGCCCGGTCGAGCGGTTGACGGCGTAGCCGAGCCTCGCGCCGTTGATCTTCCTCGTCTTGCCGAGGGACTCCGAGTGATAGCGGTATTGCAGCGCCCCCCGCTTGGATCGGGCGATCTCGATCCCATCCGATTCCAACCGCCTTGCAAACTCTCCGAAGCGGTCGGGGCAGCTCTTGAGCCTCCCGACCTCCTCTGCCCTCTGGGCGACAATCGCTCGGACCCTTGCGTTCTCGGATTTGTCGGATCTCCCCTTCTTTGCCATCTCGCGCTCCTCGCGACCGGGCTGGCGCGCGTGCACCTTCGAGTTCGAGAGGCCCCTTTCGAGCTGGCTCAGGCCGTACTTCGTATCGAGCTCCTTCACCGTTCTCACGCGGGATTTCGCCGCCGCCCTCGCCGGCCCGTCGTTCAGACGCCGCCCAGTCTCGAGGTCCGTCCTATTGATGGCGAGGTGAGCGGCGAATCGGGCCGATCCATCCGACCTGCACCTCTCCTCATGCAACACAATCACGATCTCCTGGTTGGGATAGCGCTTGGCGATGTAGTCCCTCGCGTACTCCATGCAACGCGAGGGCGTCATCGGCCCGCCGTTGCAGGAGCACTCGTCCGGGTTGAAGCCGATCACCTGATGCTGCATGTACGTGCACCTTGCGCCCTGCTTCCCGGGCCGGTTGTGCCCGGCCGCCTCCCGGGTGGCGTCCATTTCCTCGAACCATCGATCCTCATCGATGATGTGCTGGGTATCGTGGTCCAGGACTTTCTCCCTGTCCCAATCGAAATACCGCTTGAGGTTTTGGAGGTGCTCCCCGCTCATGACGCTCGCCTGCTTGATTGCGGTCATTTTCCAACTCCCTTCAAAAACCGCCGTCAGTCGACGAAGAGGCCGGACCATCCGTCGGCAACAGGCGGCTCCGCGGCCTCTTCCTCGAATTCGGGAGTCCAGAGATCGACGCCGTCCTCCCGACCCATTTGCCTTGATATCAGCCTGGCCTGGTATTCCATCCTCTTGGCCGCCTCGTGCTCGCGCGTCCCCAGATCGAAGTGCTCCTTCGTCGGCATCCGCGTGCAATCGCAGACAGGGGCCCGGAAGCACCCCGCATGTTCCCTGCCCACGCCGTTCTCCGCGGTCTTCACCACGATGACGCCGTCCTTGTCGGGGGACATCTCCGTCCACTCCCAAGGATGAATCAGGTCGTCGGCGTGCTCGCTGTAGGATGTCGACCCCGTACCGCCCGAAGGCCCCCTGCTCGAGCTGGTTCCCATGGTGTGCCGCGTCGTCTTCCCGACTAGCTCGGTGAAATACTGGCGGTCCTCGGCCTCGCCCAGTTTCATGGCGACCTTGACGCCGCAGTTTGCCAGGATCTTCTTCCGTCCGTCGCGCTCGCCGTACTTGTTCAGCTGAGAGATGTTCTGGACTGCGCCCATCCAGAACAGGTCGTACGAGCGCCCAAGGCTGAGAAGGCTAGGCAGGCACTCGACCTTCGGCAGGTTCCCCCATTCGTCGCCGAGGATGGACACCGGCCGCGGCAGCTTTCCACCAGCTGCGTCCGCGATGGAATACACGGCAGCGTAGAGCTGCTCGAACAGGACCGCCGCGATCGCGTTGTAGGGGGAGCCCTCGTCCATCACGTGGAGGAACAGCGCGGTCTTCTCGCTCAGGATTCTACTCGGATCGATATCATCGCCCGAGACCATTCGCGCAATCGGCGCCGAAGCGTAGATCCTCAGGTTGACCTTTAGCGTGGAAACGATGCTCCTCAGCTCGTTGCCGCCGCTCGAGATGAACTGTGAGGCACGCGAGCGGGCCGGATGCCCCTGCGGCAGGGAACGGAACAGGCCCTTCAGCGGCTCACACGGATCCTCGCCGGCCCCCTCCGTCCCCAGACACATGATGTGGTAGACCGTCGCGAGGTGCTTGCAGCCCCGCGGGCAGCCCTCGTCCAGCACGACCAGAAGGATCGTCGCGGCGAGCAGCGACCGCGCGGATTCCGTCCAGTGGCTCGCCTTCGCATCGCCCTCCCCGGCGATGAGCGTACGGGCGACGGCATCCGCGGCCTGCTCAGCCCCCGGCAGATTCCCCCCGTTCGCGAGCCTATCGACCATTTCCAGTGGATTGAACGTGTCGCTCTTCTCGGGATGCTGGGCGTCCAGCAGAAGCACCCGGTACCCGCGACGCTCCAGCTCGTCGCCCGTCAACTCGATGAGCTCACTCTTCACATCGGACACGATAATGGTCTGCGGCCTCGATTCCCCGTCATCCGCCCCATACGTCAGCAGATCAATTGTCGGGATCAGCAGCGATCTTGATTTTCCGGCACCCGTTGAGCCGTCGAGGAACATGTGCCGCCTCGGTTCGAACAGATACTTGGAGCCGAACAGCGTCTTCTCAAACCCGTACACGAATCCTCTGCTTTTCGGCTGTCCGTGCCCGTCCCAAATCTCCGAGCCCCGGATGGTCTCCGGCCCCGTTTTCACCCGCGCCTCCCCAAGTACACCTCCGTCGGCGGCTCGCTCCTTCGAGGAAGCCGATAGCTGCATGAGCACGAATACCGACAGGAACAGCGCGAACGAGGCGAGACAGCCAGGGACGCAATGAGGCCCCACGTTAATCCACCACCAAATGGTGTTATCCACGCTCAGGGTGAATCCGATCGAGCTCAGCTCGATTGGAAATCCGAGGATCATGCAATCGAGGGGAATGGCGATAAGTGGCGCAAACCCCGCGGTAAGCAGCGCTGCGAAAACCAGCGCCATGACCAGCTTCTCCTTCACGAGAACCACCTACTCTCTCGCACGGGCGAGTAGGTCGTTGACCCAGCCCACCGCCGTCGAGACGATTGATGTCGCCCGGTTGAGATTATTGAGGACGACCGGATCGGACCCGTAGGTGTTGAGGGCGCGGACCGCCTGGTTGAGGTTCGTGCCGATCTTCTTCAACTCAGTCCTGATACCGGCAAGTTCCCCCGCGTCGGCGACCCTGACCGGCTTCTCGCCGCAGAGCAGGGCGGCATCGCGCATGAAGGAGGACGCCGGCATGTTCATGGCCGCCGCCTTCTCCTCGATAGCCTTACGCTGCGACTCACTCATCCGTACGTTGATATGCGTATTCATGGAAGTCATAACCATCCAATCCGAGCGGGGCCGACGCATCGGCCCCGCCCCTTTTATTAAGTTGAAATTGTTTGGAGCATCTGACCGATGCGCCCAATCCTCACCCTCGCCCAGACATCGAAGGGGACTCCCGGCAAGCTGCCGAGATATATACGGTATGGTCGCCATTGTTCTCTATAGATATCGAGAGCATCGAGCAGGCGCTTCCATTCCCAAATGAGCTCATCGGCCGAGAGCAGAGGAAGATCCCTGTTCTCGGCGCGCGCGAGCTCATCGGACGACAAGCATGGATTGGGAGCCCGGTATCCACCAATGTAGGGTCCGGGCTCCATAATTAGCCGATTTCGGTAAACATCGCTGCTGGTGCGTTGAACTCAAACTCGACAATACCGCAGGAACCGTAACGGTTCTTTGTGATTGAAGCAATGACGGGCCGTTTTTTAAGCAACATATTGGCATTACGCTCTTCGGGCTTATCGCCCTTAATAGAAAGCGACATAACGAGATCTGCCGAATACTCGAACATGTTGCACCCGCCTATCGCCTGAAGCCCGGTGGTCTGCTTGTCGTAATTAACGCGGTTAATTGATGAGATAGCGAAGAGCGGACAATGGGCCTCATCCACGATTCGGCGGAGCTCGGAAGCGACGAGCTTGAGACCGATACGCTCGTCGGCAATGCGCAGTTCCTGCGGCAAAGAGACGATTTGCGCGTAATCAACAATAACCAGTGGCGGTTCGCCATGTTTATCGGCAACCTCTTCGATTGCCTTTCGCATCCCGGCATATTTAATTTCACCAGGAATGATATACATTCGCTCGGCGATGCTGCGGGCGTAAATGTCGAGAACCTTCTCGAAGAGCCCGCGTTTGTCCTCAGACATGCCATCGCCGTTCATATCATCGTGCGTGAGCTCGCCGCCCGAGATGCGGGTGAGGCTCTTCGCGAGCATGCTGTCTCGCCCGAGCTCGCCCTCAAAGATGACCACCGGATGGCCAGCAATGGCCCATCCGTCGGCGATTTGCTGCATAAACGTTGTTTTACCCGTACCGGGTCCGCCGGGGACGATGCACAGGTATTGACGAAGACCTCCGAGGATAGTATCCAGCGCACCGTGTTCGATATGCCCAAGCGGCCTATTCTTTAAGATACGCAAGGCGGTCTCGTCGAGGCCGACGCTCATGGGATTTAAAGCCGGCACGGTTCGCTCGCCTCCAATTCATGGAGGTATGCAAAGAAGCTCGATTCAAGGATGTAAATGCGGCGGTGCAACGCAATCGCGCGCCCGCTCTCCTTCATCATCTTCGAGGCCGTAACCGGACTCAAGCCGGTTATCTTGCACACTTCAGCGATGCCAAGAAGGCGCTCGTGGCCCAAGTTGGAATCAGAAGAAACCGCAGTTGATGCTTGTACGGCAGCGTACGGTTCAGGCTCTACAATCATGGTAGAATCCTTTCAGGCTAGCTCGCCCCTCCCCCTTCGTCGCCAAACTTAGATAGGGAAGGGCGGGCGGCTTTTTAATCAATGACCGAAAATAAAATAACTCCTTTCAAACAAGCTGGTCAGGCGCTTACTGTTTATATTGTAACACTGTCTGTTGCACAATCATATCTAGTTACAGTTCTAATTTCTAATTCACTTTCTGACTGTATAGACTTTATTGTCTGACTGATTTAATATATATACAACGATGATTGGAGTGGTTATGGGACGTTTACCATTATCCGGAAGTAAGATGCGGAAAATTAAGTTCGGAACAACTGTTCAGGCGACGACCCCGGAGAAAATCGAAGAGCTACGCCTCAAGAACCCCGAATCAGTCAGAAGCACCGGCGAGGCTATCGACTATCTATGCAACCTGCTCACGGGGTTGCAGCCGAGGGTCGCCAGGGCCCTCGATGAGGCGTGCCTCAGGGAAGCTCGGCAAATCACCAATGAAATGAAGGCCCTTCCCGTTGACGGATCAGAAGAAATGAGTTTTAGTCAATTGGAACTTTATCGAGAGCAATTCCAGAGGCTCCACGACCATTTCTCTTTATATTGCGAGAAAGAGGAGAGGCCCCAGGGAATGAGACGGGTCGATCTCCTCGGCGGCGATTACGCTGTCCTCCCCTCCTCTTGGACTTTATTGGAAACAGAGGAATGCGCGAAGTCTTGCAGCCAGGTCGGAATTATCGAAATTCGCGGCGGCGCAAAATACGATGCGCCTCATTTTGCCTTCTTCCATAACGGAGAGTACAGTCAAAAGGACAAATTGCAGCGCGCAACCAAACTCTGGCCCCGCATGACCGACGTGATGCGCGACGAGGTCAAACTGGTCACAGATGATGAGGGACATTACCTAAATATGGACGAGCACCTAGCCGCCCCCATCATTTGTTATTTCAACCTTCTAGATGCCAGCTACTATCAGTCTATGGAGCTGGAGCCGCCATATGGCGCAATGATCTACCGAAACAATGTCGCTTAAAAAAGAGGCCCCTTTGGGGCCTCTTTTTTAGCCCTTTTTAGCCCTTCAGCAGATCATCCAGCACTGATGCTGCCTTCTGGTCATTTGCCTCGATAAAGTGGCTATAGATAGACAGCGTCGTCGATGGGCTAGCATGGCCCAAACGCGCCTGGATCGTCTTAATGTCCGCATTGGCACCAACGAGCAAAGTCGCTTGCGTATGTCTAAGCTCATGAGGCTTCAGCCCGCTATAACCCGTATAGCGGGTACGTTTGACGCCGTCACTCCCAATGACTTCCCTGCTCTCCTTAAAAGTACCGAAGCCGTTTTTCGCCGCAAACAGCCTAAACGCCCTTGAATAGTTATGTCCATCCATCCGGGTCACAAGAGCCCGTTTGCCGTTGGCGGCGTCAACGATCCCAATGGAATGGACAATGGGCGTTTCTCCAGTCTGCCCCACTGCAAAGGAATCGAACTCACTCCGCTGAATGGCTTTCCACCTGTCCAGATAGTCGGCAAGTTCATTTCCAACCGAAATCTTACGCCTGCTCATCTTTGATTTAGGCGGCCTCAATGTCCTGTCGTTCGTATATTGCTTTACTATCCTCAGAGTCTTGGCGTCGGGGTCATAATCCTCCCATGAGAGACCAAGGGCCTCCCCCTTCCTCAAACCGCAGAGAAGTAGAAGCATTGTGCATGTGATAAAGGAAGATGGCTTCTCCTCCAAAAGGACCGCAAGAAGCCTTGCCGCCTCATCGGCGCTCAGCGCCTTACGAGCCTCGACATTCTGCTTGGGCAGTTTCACTCCCCTACAAGGGTTTTTGCCCACGAGGTCGTTATCGACGGCATCCTCCATTACCTGTTTGAGCTTGATGTGGATGCGGCGAATTTCACTTTCGCTGAATCGGCCTTCTTTTCTAGCCTTGGCATAAGCAGTGCGAACGTCATCCGATTTAAGCCGAGTGAGATCGGGATTGCCGAACAGCTCGCGTATGTGACGAATGTCCAAACCTTCACGCTCATAAGCAAGAGGTGATCCCATGGTCGACTCCCTGTTCGCGTGAAACCTGTCCGCATAATCTGATAGGCCCAGAGGACCATTGCCACGGTTGGAAGCGCCCTCAAGTTCAGCTCTATAGGCCTCCAGCGCCTTGGCGACTTCACTCGGCCAGTTTTTCGGGTTCTTGCTTCTGCAGTGAACCCTGCGTGACGGACTACGGCGGTACCGTCCTGTCTCTGGATCTTTTCCCAGGGAAAAATAAATCCGATAGACGCCTTTGCTCTTATCGATGCATTCCGATGTGCCGCGAGCGGTCTTTTTTATCAATCCCTGCAATCATATCCCTCGTTAGATTTTCGATTAGGCTTGCTGGCAAAGCCTTTAAAGCTTTGCCAGCAAGCCTAATCGAAACTTTTCACACTTTCAAGTCTCTCTAAGTGTGAAAATAGTGGGAAATATGATTCTAATAGCTAGCTCAATAATTGTTAATTACCTATTTCTACCTGCGCTTCCTTTTAATTCAGTGAAATTGGCCTCATCTCGTCAAATGCCGAATTCACGTACTCGTAAAGCGGGGGTCACCGGTTCGAGCCCGGTCGCTGGCTCCATTGCACAAGATAGCCGCCTTCGGGCGGCTTTTTTGTTGCCGATTTAGGGCGCGCATCCGCCAATCCAAGCACAACGCCGCCGGAAACTCTCCTACTCAACAAAAGCCCCGCCAACCGCAATCCCCAAAGGAACCGCGTTCAGCGGGGCCCAAGCGAGCTCCCCCAAGGGATAACGCTCGCAGCACGAACAGCTCAGCCGAGCAGCGCGCTACTCCTCCCAGTAAGCATCTGCAAGCAGCTTAAAGCAAATCTTCTTGACCGGCTGCGCGCCATCGCCCTGGAACTCGAGCGTGGGCATGTGAGGCTCGCCGGCAACAAACAGCGCAAACTTGTCGTCAGCAAGATCGCCGGCGATCGAGGCGTCGGAATCGACCAGATCGTAGTCGTCCTTCTCGTCGAACTCCTGGACCAGCGTCAGGCTGCCCGTGGCAACCTTAAAGGCCTCGCGACCCTCGACGTCGATCTGCAGGTCGTGATAGCGCTGATGCGTCTCATAGTGAGCCTCGGCTTCGGGACGCGTCGTGGGAGCCATGACGTTCGCAAAGACCTTGTCGCCCAGAATCGGATGGCTGCCGACCTCGAGCTTCGCCGGATCGTTCTCCTCGAGCCAATCGATCAGCACGTCGAGGCCCTTGAGCATTCCACGGTACTCCTCGATATCGCCCAATGCACCGTAAATCATCTAAATCCCCTCTCGGATCGTTTCTTTGGCGGCTACTCGGCAAACGCATTACCGACGCTGTTGCCACCCACATGCGTCTCGACCAGGGTAAGGTCGGGATTGAACACGACAGTGTCGGCGTCGCGCCCCGGCATAATGCTACTGCACTTGTCGTCGACATGAGCTAGCAACCGATGCCGGGGCCGCAGCACAAGCTCCTACAGCTCGGTCACGACAACGCCGTTGTAAACCTCGTCCCAACGATCCATAACCAAGTGGCCAGTCATGGGATCCATGGCATTGAGCTTGCCGCAGGTGTTGGCGGTACGCAGCACCGTCTCGTCGTCGGCGCCGGCAGCAATCGCATGTGCGAAGCCGGCAATGGTCGAATCGCCAGAGCCCGTAGCGTTAACGGCGGGGATATCGGGCGTCTTGGCGCGGAACGCACGGCCGTTATGGAAACCAACGGAGCCGGCAGCGCCCATGGATACGACGACCCAGGGGATATCGGAGAAGCGGGCGTCAGAGGCGAGCGCGGAACGGAGCTCGTCCACATCGTCGGTGGTAAAGCTCGTGCCCAGAAGGCCGTTGATCTCGGTCAGGTTAGGCTTGACCAGCTCAGGCTTGACCTCGGACTTGAGCGCAGCCTCGAGCGAGGCGCCCGAGGTATCAAGCAGCACCTTGGCGCCGGCGTTCTCAGCAATGCCCGTAATCTTGGCGTAGTAGTCCGCCTCGACGCCGCGGGGCAGCGAACCCGAGATGGTAACGACATCGGCCTTACTCGCAAGCTCGGCGAACTTGGCGGTAAAGGCATCGAGTTCCTCGGGGGCAATCGTCGGGCCGCTCTCGAGCAACTCGGTCTGGTTGCCAGCATGAAGGATGTTGAGACAAATGCGAGTCTCGCCCTTGATGGGCACAAAATCATTCTTAATGCCGTTAGCATCCATGAGCTCGGCCATATAGGCGCCCATATGACCACCAAGCAAGCCGGTTGCCACGACATCGTCGCCCAGCTGGCCCAGGACGCGGGCCACGTTGAGGCCCTTACCGCCGGCGGTCTTTTCGGGCGTCACGCGGTTGACGTCGTCGATAATGAGCTCATCGAGCTGATAGCGCGTATCGACGGACGGGTTCATCGTAACGGTGAGGATCATTTCTAGCTCCTTATCTCGCAGGCTCCTTATGCCTTGCAAAACGAATTGGCTACATGCGACTACAGAATCTCGATTGTGAACGAGCGCACGATGGTTTCTTTGGGCTTGGCGATAAGGCAGCCGCGCTTGTGCTCAAGCACGTCGTCCTCATCGGAGCAGGTCGAAAGACCGCCCCAGGGCTCAACTGCCACAAAATCACCCTCGGGCTTGCTCCACACAATGAGGTACGGGAAGCCCTCAAAGCTCAGGCGAACACCCTTGTCCTCGCCCTTTTTGGAAAGCGTGACCTGACGGCTCTCGAGCACGTCAAAGATGGTCTCCGCAAAATCGAAGAGCTCATGTGACAGAGGCAGCGTCTTTCCCACCATGGGGTTCTTGGAGCGGTTGGTCACGTCAATCAAGCCAGTCGAGGGGACGGCAGTGCAAAGCTCAGCAGCCTCGTCTTTCTCAAAACGCAACTCGTAGTCCGTATAGGCCTCGCCCTCATCGAGCGGGCACCTAAAGCCGGGGTGTCCACCGATAAAGAAAGGCATGTCCTCGGTGCCCTCGTTGGTAACCTCATAGGAGACGCGCACGGCGGCGTCCTCGAGCGTATAGCGGGCGACAAGCTTAAACGGATACGGATAATCGCTCAGCAGCGCGGCGTTATCCTCCGAAGCCAGGCACATCGCCAGCTCGTTCTCGCTCTGGCTCAGCAGCTTCCACTCCTGTTTGCGCGCAAACCCATGGCGGGCGAGCTTCACATGATGTCCGGCAAACGTCATGGCGCTGTTATCGCGCAAACCTCCGCAAATCGGGAAGCAAATCGGTGCCTGGCCGGACCACACGGCGGGATCGCCCTGCCACAAGTACTCGCGACCTCCAGCCTCAATCGAGGTAAACGAACCACCGGCCGTGGAGACCTTGATAGAAATCGAATCGTTGGAGAGAGCGTATTCCATTGTCCATCCTTTCGAACAACTGCTTTTTGCTCGCAAGAACCCGTCTCGGCCCTGACCAAAGGACAAACCCGCACGTTCATCGATGCGTCCGGTTTCCCAGCCATGCAACGGGGTACCATACAGACATTGATGCAATTACAGCTGAAAGGCCTTCTTATGCGAACCATCATCCTTTATGCCTCACACCACCACGGCAATACGAAAAAGCTCGTGGACGCCATCGTCGAGGCGCACCCCGAGATCGATACCCTCGACGTGAAGTCACTCGGGAAAAACGAGTACCCCGACCTGCACGAATATCATCTGATCGGCGTCGCCACGGGCATCTATTACTCCGAGATCGACAAAGATATGGCGCGCGTGCTCACGAACGTACTGCAGCCGCAGGACAAGGTGTTTGGCCTTATGACCTACGGTGGCAAAAACAAGTGGTACGGCAAGGATATCGATGGCATCTGCCGCATGAGGCAGGCCATCTTTATGGGCGTCTACGGCTGCCCCGGCTTTGATACGTGGGGGCCGTTTAAACTCACCGGCGGTGTCCAAAAGGGGCACCCGACCGCTGAGGAAATTAAGGGCGCCATCGACTTCTTCGACAAGATCGAAGACGAGTATGGCGACATCATCGTCGAAGAGTATGCCAAGCGCGAGAAGCGTCTAGCCTACGAGAAGGAGCATCCTGCAGGAGGCCTGGTGGCCGGCGTCAAGCGCACGGCAAAGAAGATCGCTAACAAGCTGTAACTGTAAAGGTGCTTTTGAGCGTTTAACCCATACGGCGGGTCCGAGCAGATTCGGGCCCGCCGTTTTTTCTATCGTTACTCGGTAAAGGCGTTGCCGACGCTCTGACCGCCAACATACGTCTCGACGAGGGTGAGCTCATGGTCGAACACGACAAAGTCGGCGTCGCGACCCGGCATGATGCTGCCGCACTTATCCTCGATGTGCGCAGAGCGAGCCGGCACCTCGGTTGCCATGCGAATGGCGATATCGGCGCTGGCGATGCCCCAGTCGACGATGTTCTTGACGCCCTGGGCAAGCGTGAGCACCGAGCCGGCAATGCTCTTGCCGTCGGCGAGCCAGCACAGGTTGTCTTTCATGATGACGTCCATGCCACCACTGGTGTAGCTGCCCTCGGGCATGCCGCCGCAACCCAGGCAGTCGGTAATGAGCACCGTGTGCTGCCAGCCCTTGGCCTGCAGCAGCGCCTTGATGGCAGCAGGGTTAACGTGCTTGCCGTCACAGATGATCTCGGCGTAGGTCTCGGGCGTGGACATGGCAGCGCCCACGACACCGGGCTCACGGTGATGCAGCCCGCGCTGGCCGTTATAGGTATGCGTAAAGCAGCTGGCACCGGCGTTGATGGCAGCGATGCACTCATCGTAGGTGGCGTCGGAGTGACCGATGCTGGTCACCACGCCCTTGGCGTTCAGAGCAGCCGCATAAGCAGCGGCACCGTCGCGCTCGGCCGCCATGGCGCTCTTGACGATGCGACCACCCGCAGCCTCCTGCCACTGATCAAAGATCTCCTCGGAGGGATCGATAAGATAAGCGGGGTTCTGCGCGCCCACGTGCTTCATGGTAAAGAAGGGGCCCTCCAGGTAGATGCCCTGAATGCGAGCACCGCAGAAGTCGGGGCCGCGACCCTCGTCCGCCTGAGCGATGGCAGCGCAGGCGTCCTTGATCTGCTCGACGCCATCGGTGAACGTCGTGGGCAGCCAGCTGGTGGTACCGCGACGGGCGAGCTCGGTCGAGCTGATATCGATGCCCACGGGATCATTATCGGTAGTTGAGTGGTTGTAGAAGCCATGGATGTGAGTATCGACCATACCCGGTGCGATCCACGACCCCGTGTAGTCCTTAATCTCGCAAGAGGGCTCGTCGGCCTGCCAGGCGCCAAAGACGCCATCCTCGACCATAAGATAGCCGCCCAGTTGCGGGCCTGCCGGCAAGAAGAACTTGTCAGCCTTAATTGCGTACGTGCTCATATGCACTCCTTGCTTCTAAAGCAGTTGACTGTGGTGATGCTATGCCCAGCTCAGGTAAAACAAAAAGCGCCCGCCCGCCGTTATGAGCGGACGGGCGCCCTTACAGAGGGACGCGATCAAGCGGTGAAGGGGTGAATCGTCACGCCCTTGACCACGCGATTGACCGTGCCGGTGGGGCTCGGCGTATCGGGCGTGTTGCCCACACGCACGGAGTTGAGCAGGCTGATAGCCTGGGCAAACATCACGAACGGCAGAGCAAGGTAGCCCTCGGGAAGTGCCTCGTAGCCCTTAAAGGTGAAGGACTCACCCTCGTAGACGGTGGCACCTTCCTGCTGAACGGCGACGGTGTGCTGAGCGATCTCGTCGCCACCGATCTCGTTGAGGATGTCGATGTCGTACTGACGGGTATAGGCATCGTTATTGACGAACACGAAGACGAGCGTCTTATCGTCGACGAAGGACTTGGGTCCGTGACGATAGCCCATAGAGGTGTCGTAGGAAGTAGCGACCAGACCGTGAGCGAGCTCGAGGATCTTGAGCTGGCTCTCCTGGGCAAGGCCACCGAAGGAGCCAGAACCCAAGTAGGTCACGCGGTTGAAGTCGCCAGCCAGGTAATCGGCGATCTCAGGCTCACGAGAGATGACCTCCTCGCCCATCTTGGCAATCGTCTCGACCCACTCGGCCTTCTGCTCGTCAGAGGCCGTATCGAAAATAAGGGTAGAGAGCAGGGTCATGCAGGAATAAGAACCGGTCATGGCGAAGCCCTTGTCGTTGGCGCGCGGAATGAGCAGCGTCAGCGCGTTGGGATCATCGGCAGACTCAACGGCGAGCTTGCCCTCGGGAGCGCAGGTGATGTTGAGGAACTTGACGTTGTGGACGAGCTCCTTTGCAACGGCAACGGCGGCAAGGCTCTCGGGGCTATTGCCAGAGCGGGCAAAGGAAACCACGAGCGTGGGATCCTCGGCGCGCAGGAAGTCGCGCGGGGCGCTCACGATGTCGGTCGTGGCGATGGGCTTAAAGTCGTAGAGATCAGTGTTGCCAGCGTGACGCAGGTACGGGGCGCAGGTATCGCCAACGTAGTCGGACGTACCGGCACCGGTGAAGACAACGGACAGACGACCCTCGCCCATAGCGCGAGCCTCGGCCAGGAAGGCCTCGATGGCCTCCTTGTTCTCGCGATAGATGTTGAGCGTATCACGCCAAAGCTCGGGCTGCTGAGCAATCTCGGCCGTGGTGATCTGGGCGCCGAGCTCGGTGAGCTCCTCGACACTCTTCTCGAACATTTCTAATACCTCTCTCTAGAAGTAATCCTCTGACGTGCAATTATACACTTCGGTTGGTTATCTGGTAGTAACCAGTTAAATGCAAAGAATCACCATATGGAAACGATGCGAGCACTAGTTACCGCGCTGGTGGTAAACCTTGTATTTAAACTGATCGGCACGAGCAACCGAGAGTGTGTACTCCACTACCTCGTTTGACTCGTTATACGTAGTCCTGACCAAATCGAGCACAGGCGAGCCCTCGACAATTCCCAAAAGGTGGGCATCGGTGGGACGGGCTATGCTCGCATAGAACTCCTCTTCGGCCACGCGAATCTTTTGCTGAAAGTCCTGCTCAATCACATCGTAAAGCGGCTTACGCTCCAGCAGCGGTCGCTTTAGGGACAGAAATTGACGAACCGGTAGATAGCTGCGTTCGACCATCATGGGCATGTTGTCGGCAGAGCGAAGACGCTTGAGCTTAAAAATGCGATCACCGATGCGCAATCCCATATGCTCGGCCAGATTCTTATCGGCCTCCATCTCGCAAAACTCGAGAATCGTGGTCTCGGGTTCTCGACCCATCGCGCGCATCTGCTCGGTAAAGCTGTAGGACTGCATAAGATTGGTTGCTTTTGCCGAACGGTCGGTCACAAAGGTACCGCGACCGTGCTGCCGAACCACCAGTCCTAAACGCTCCAGTTCCTGCAGAGCCAGGCGTACCGTAGTGCGCGAGAGACCATAGCGCTCCGAAAGTTCGCGCTCGGAAGGAATCATGTCACCGGCGCGATATTCATGGTCAATCTTTTCGGTCAGAATATCGACCAGCTGATCGTACAGCGGTTGCTTACGCGCTCCGATCGCCATCCTATCCTCCCTTTTGCTCGAATTCGGCTAACTACCTAGGGTGTTATGCATTATCTGTCTGCCACACCCGAATCATTAAGAAAACAAAAGCCGCGCGCTCTTTCGAGCACGCGGCTTTTAACATACACATGGCTTAAGGGGTCGGGGTGTGAGCCGCGTAGGGACACACCCCTCAAGCTAGAGCCTTACCAGATGCTCGGCCAGAGACCAAGCGGGCCAGCGCCCAGGATGCCAAGGACGAAGAGCAGGAGAATGCCCTTGGTCGGGGTCCAGCTGTGCTTAGCGAACATGTAGTAAAGCAGCAGCGTAAGCATAAGCGGGACGAGCTTCGGGACGATGGTGTTGAGGGTGTCGGCAACAGAGAAGTTGACCGGATCCTCGGTAACGGTGCCGTAGGTCACGGACTCCATGCCGTTACCCAGATCGGTGACGCCGCACTCGACAGCGTTGCCGTCGGCATCGGAAGCGGTAAGGGCGTTGCCGTCCTTATCGGTCATGGCGATGGTACCGGCCTCAGCGGTCTCGGTATCGATGCCCTCCATACCGGTGAAGTTCTCGGCCTCCTTCTCGGAGACGATCACGGTAGTAGCGGAGAGGCCACGGGTGGTGCCGTTGGGGATCTGGAGGTTGATCTGGGTGCCACCCATGGTGACGACCAGGCAACCGACGACGAAGACGCCCATGATGGAAGCGGCACGCGTGAAGGCCTGCATGTTGGCGGTCAGAGCGTCAATAGCGCTGGTGCCAAGCTTGTAGGACCAGTTCATGAGCCAGAAGCGCAGAGCGAACTGGACGACGTTGAAGATCACCAGGAAGATGATCGGTGCAGCGGCGTTGCCGTTGATGGCCATGTTGGAGGTGATGCCGGCCGTGATAGGCACGAGCGTCAGCCAGAACAGGGCGTCACCGATACCACCGAGCGGGCCCATTGCGGCGACGCGGACGGCGCGGATCGTGGGGATGTCAACCTTGTTCTGCTCGAGCGAAAGCACGATGCCCATAACAAAGGTGACGAGGAACGGGTGGGTGTTGAAGAACTCCAGGTTGTGGCTCATGGAAGCCGCGAGGTCGTTCTTGTTGGTGTGGATCTTCTCCAGACCGGGGATGATGGAGTAAAGCCAGCCAGCGGCCTGCATGCGCTCGTAGTTGAACGATGCCTGCAGGAAGCAGGAGCGCCAAGCCATCTTGTTGAGGGTCTTCTGGTCGAGCTGCGGAGCAGGAGTGAGATCCTCGTAGTGCTCCGGGATCACATACTCATTAGATGCCATCTTCGAAGTCACCTCCGTCAGAAACAGCTGCACCCTTCAGCTCGGTCTGCTGCTGGAAGTCCCAGAAAGCGATGCCGAAGCCGATGAGAGCGAGGATGAGCAGAGCAGGGGTTGCCAGCGAATCGTTGGCAACGGTGATGAGCGCGAGGCCAAAGCCCATGAGGAAGAAGCCCCACATATCGCGGTTCATCATAACCTTGAGCAGGACGGCGAAGCCGACAAAGCGCATCATGCCGCCTGCAGCGGAGAGACCGGTCTGCAGCCAAGTCGGGATGGCAGAAGCGATGGTCTGACCGATGGTAGCGCCAGCGATGAAGAACAGGGTGACGACGACAGCGAAGATCAGGCCGAGCAGAGCCATGGCGAAGTAGTTCAGGCGCTCGATGCCCTTGGTGTCCGCGTTGTGAGCCATGTTATCGGCCGTGGACATAAGCGGGGACATAAGCGTGAAGACCAGGGTAACGC
>DXLT01000001.1:2786-14052 GCA_019414555.1 Collinsella sp. | reverse complement strand
AGCTGGCCAAGCAGAGCGAACGGAATGGCGAGGCCGACTGCCGCGTTGGGCTCGAGGCCCGTGGCGATAGCGAGAATGGCTGCCATGATGCCGCCGATGACGGCGTTAGGCGGCTGAGCGCCTCCGATCGGCATGTTGCCGATCGTCATGAGCTGATAGGTACCACCCACGAGAAGACCGGTGTTGAGGTCGCCAAGGATAAGACCGATGACGGCGCCGGTGACGATGGGCTGATAGAGAGACTCGAGGAAGTCAAACTGGTCGATTGCCGCGATGAACGTGACGACGAAGACCAGAGCGATCTGGATGATCGAGTATTCCATCTTGCTCCTCCTTTCAAAATGTATGTACGCACTTTGGATTTCACGTACAGAACGTCAGGGTTTCACTCCTGACAACGTGGATCACGAGGATTACGAGAAGAGCTTGCTCGTGTCCTCAACAGGCGTGCTCGGAACGCGCCTGATCTCCAACTCCACCCCCAATTCCTGCAGCTCTTTAAACGCAGCGACATCCTCGTCGTTAACTGCGACGGAGGTGGCGACTTGGCGCTTTCCTTCCGACATGTGCATGTTGCCGATGTTTACCTTCTTTATAGGCACACCGCCCTTGACGAGCGTAAGCACGTCTTCCGGTGTTTCGGCCACGATGAAGATCTTCTGGCGCGGGCTCGCCTTGCCAATGACGTCGATGGTCTTCTGCAGAGAGAAGAAACGCGTAGCGACGCCGGCGGGAGCGGCCATCTTCATGAGGTTCTGGCGCATGGTGTTGGACGCCACGTCGTCGTTGGCGACGAGGATGAGGTTGGAGCCCAGGGTGGAGTTCCACTGGGTGGCAACCTGACCATGAACCAGTCGGTTATCGATGCGGGTAAGAAGAATGTTGGGTTCTGCCATGTTGATCAGCTTCCTTTCGTTATTTGCTGACGACAGTTACTTGATCTCCTGAATCGCGTAACGCGAAACATCTACGACGGCTCCGGATCGGACTTTGATCTGGACCTTCTCGCCTTCGATGCCCTTGACGGTTCCGTAGATACCGCCGGCGAAAAGAACCTCTTGACCCGGCTTGAGCTCGGTGTGCAGCTCCTTGAAGTACTTCTGCTTCTTCTTCATGTTGATTTGCGACCAGATGGTGTAAATCAAGCCCATGATGACAAGCAGGCCTAAAAGGGCGACCGAGGAGCTCAGGACGTTGGCTCCGAAATCGGCCATTAGATGCCGTCCTCGTCGCCGAAGATATCCTCTTCGTCGGAGCCGGCAACGGATGCGACCGTCTGGGCGGTGATGCCCGTCTGGCCAACGGTCACGGCCTGCTCGCCAAGCTCGGCGAGCGTGGCGTTGCCGCGGAGGAACAGAAGCTCAATAACCATGGGAAGGTTGGTGCCGGTCAGAACCTCGACGTTGTCGACATCCTGGGCAATCATCATCGCCTGGTTGAACGGGGTGCCACCAAGCAGGTCGGTAAAGACGAGCACGCCATCGCACTCCTCGCGCATGGCGGTAATAGCGGCGCGGAGATCCTCACCGTAGGAAGCAGCCTGGTCGCCCTCAAAAGGAACGACGGTAAAAGCGGGCTGGTCGCCAGCAACCATAGCGATAGCGCTTGCGAGGCCGGGTGCGAACTGTCCATGACCGGTAAGAATAAAGCCAACCATTCAAATTTCCCTTCCGAAGGTGTGTACGATCTGAGTCCGATGATTTTCGGAAGCCAGCGGGCGCTCGCCCTTAAAGCTTCTTAGAAAGCGTACTTTGAAGACCAGTGGTTTCTAAACTGGTAGTAACCACGTGACGTGTTGTTGTCACTATATCACCCCAGAAGAGGTCGCTTTCGTTGATTCATACGGTAAAACGTTTTTGCACCGCTCACGGTGATAAATCGACCGTTTACCGGTCGTTAACACTTCTACCTGCGGTTTTGAAACCGTTCCGAAATGCTTTGGCAAAAGATCGGATCTTTTCCTGTGTCTAAACAACGCAGGGCGGCTAAAAATAGCGTGTAGAAAAATTGCAGGTCATTGTGAAGATATGTGAATTGGTCTTTTTGACTTAATACCAGTTAGAACCAGTTTTGAGATTATCGGTGAACGGTAGTTTTCGACCGTTCACCGGTTACTTGCAATCGTTTGCAGTCGTTTTCCCAGATGAATTAGGGAAACACAATGGAGCGCTTGCGCGGGCGCGAGGCCTACTCCAGTGGTTTCGGCAGCAAAAAGCCCGCTAGAACGTTGTCCGTTCTAGCGGGCTAAATCAGGCAGATCGGCTAGCGCACAGTAGTGCAGGCAAACCTTACGCAAACAGGCCGTAGATGCTGATGTTGGCCTTGGCATACAGGCCGTTAGCATACTCGGTCCACTTGGAGCTGGCGCTCGAAGCCTGCGAAGAGTACTGCTGGTAGGCGGTGTAATAGGCGGTCATGGCCTGCTTGTAGGTAGCGCTATCAGCCGTAAAGGCATCGTCAGCGAAGGCCTTAGCGTAGGTGCTATCGGCGTCCTTCCAGGTGCCCTTTTCGCTATCCCACTCGTCGCCGGCAAGTTTGATGATGTAATCGGCGTAGTCCTTGCTCGCGGTCTCCTCGTTGCCGTCAGCAGGCTCGGTCGGGGCGGTCGGCATGCTTGCGGAGCTATCGCCCACCTTCTTCTTGTAGAGCTTCTGCAGCGTCGCGGACTGACGGACGATCTGCTTGGCCTGGTCCTTGGACACGCCATACTGCGTGGCCATGGTCTTGTAGTCCGAAGTGCCGATGGATTCCTCGGCGTACTGCTTCATCTCCTTAGAGGAGACGGTAATGCCCTCGTCCTCGGCAGCGTCGAGCAGGATCTTGTTGCGCACGTAGGACAGGATGACGTCGGCAGAGGGAGCGGTGTAGTTGCCATCGCCATCCTTGACGGTGTCGAGGCTGTACTGGCTCTCAATGGCCTCGCGCGCGGTGATGTCGCTCTTCTTGCCGTTGTAGCTGTAGCTTGCCACGGTCGAATCGAGCTGGTCCTCGGTCAGGGTCGACGAGCCGACACCCTTGCCGCCAAAACCACCATTGCCAATAAAGAAGCCAATCACGGCAGCAATCACGACTGCAACCACAAAGGCGGCAATCATCGTCTTCTTGTGCTTGGATGCGCGGTCGTCTTCGTCGGAACCCAGGATATCGTCGTCCTCGTCCTGCTCCTCGGGCATGAGGTTCTCGTCGGCGGCGTCCGCGGCGATCTTTGCCTCCAGGCGAGCGTCCTCCTCCTCGGCCGTCGTACCGGCGGCAATATGTTCGGCAGACGTACCGGCGACCAGATCGATCTTCTCCTCCTCATCACCATCGGGGCCTTCGCCGCGCTCGATGATCTGGATGCCGTCGATCTCGTCCTTCTCGTCCTTCTTTTGAATCAGACCCATATCAGTTACTCCTTGTTAGGAAACATAGTCCGCAATAGAATACGCCCGGCAGAGCGCCGGGCGTATTGATTCTCAGGTTATACGCAAACACTTAAGTACTATTTAGGCGTTTGCAGTCTGCATGCCTTAGGCCAGGTGCGCGATAACGGCATCGGCAAAGGCCTGCGTGCCCACAGCGCCCTCAACGGAGCCGGTCTGGGCACGACGAACGTCGCCGGTAACCTGCTCACCCTCGTCGAGCGTGGCAGAAACGGCGGCGCGAATGCGATTGGCCGCGTCGTTCTCGCCCAGGTGATCGAGCATCATAGCCGCGGACAGAATCTCGGCCGTGGGGTTAGCGATATCCTGGCCCGCGATATCGGGCGCGGAGCCGTGCGTTGCCTCAAAGATGGCACAGTCGGCGCCGATGTTGGAGCCGGGGGCCATCCCCAAGCCGCCCACCAGGCCGGCGCACAAGTCGCTCACGATATCGCCGTACAGGTTGGGCAGCACCAGGACATCGAAGTCGTTGGGGTTCTGGACCAGGCCCATGCAGGTGGCGTCGACAATCTTGTCGTTGAACTCGATATCGGGATAGTTGGCGGCCACCTCGCGCGCCACGCGCAGGAACAGGCCGTCGGTCGCCTTCATGATGTTGGCCTTGTGCACGGCCGTCACCTTTTTGCGGCCGCAGCGGCGGGCATACTCAAAGGCATACTCCACAATGCGGCGGCTCTTGGCGATGGAAATCGGCTTAATTGAAATGGCGGAATCGGCGGCGAAAGTCTTCTGGCCCGAGCGCTCGACGAGCTGCGAGAGCTCCTCGACCTCGGCAGCGCCCTCATCGAACTCGATGCCGGCGTAGAGGTCCTCGGTGTTCTCGCGCACGATGACCAGGTCGACATCGCGGAAGCGCGATCCGTCGCCCGGCTGCGACAGGCAGGGGCGCACGCAGGCGTACAGGTCGAAATGCTTGCGCAGGGCCACGTTGACGCTGCGGAAACCCGTGCCGACCGGCGTGGTGATGGGGCCCTTGATGGCAACCTTGGTCTCGGCGATCGCATCGAGCACGTGCTGGGGCAGCGGTGTACCAAACTCGTCCATGACGCCGGCGCCGGCCTCTTGGACGTTCCAGTTGATCTGGACACCAGTGGCCTCGACCACGCGGCGCATGGCCTGCGTAATCTCGGGACCGATGCCATCACCGGGAATCAGGACTACATCGTGCGCCATAATCTGTTACTCCTCGTCTTCGGCGTCGTCAGATTTTTTAACGCTAGCACGCTTCTTCTTTTTGGAGAGATCCAGGCCAAAACGTTTAACAAGCATTTCGCAAATCTCGCTCGAACGGGCCTTGAGATAGCTGCCCTTACCGTTCTCGGCATCGAACTTAAGGCGCAGTGCGAGCTTCTCGGCGACCTCGGCGTCGATCTCGCCCTGGCAAAACTCGTACAGACAACCGAGCATGTCGCGATACTCAAGGTCGCCGTGGTAGCACTGGATGGCCTCGTCCAGGATGGGCCAAGCCTCGCGCGAACGCTCGACGCTCGTGGCACCCCACACGCACAGCAGGCGGAAGGCGGCATAGCGCAGCGTAGAGGAGATCTCGTCGAACAGTGCAGTCTCGGCGCCCTCAAAGGCATCGCCCAGCTGCTCGGGGCAGGTGGTGGCGAGCGCCGCCAGGGCATCGAGAGCCTCCCAGCGGGTCTGAGCCTCGGGGCGGTCGAGCGCCTCGATCAGCGCGGGCACGCAGGGCACGACGCGCTGCGGATCGCGCTCGGCAAGCAGGTGCAGCACGCGGGCGGCAAACTGACGGATGCGGCGCGTGGGGCAGCCGAGCTCCTGGACCAGGCGGTCGACGGCGTTCTCGTTCTCCTCTGCCAGCTGGAGCTGTGCCAGCTCCTCGTCGGTGAGCTGTTCGTCTTTGTTTTCTGCCATAGTTACCTCTTTTTACTATTTCTTAGCGTGCTTGTCAGCACCCTTGCTGTCATCGGTGACCGAGATGAGCTGTCGGTCGGCCGCGCCATTGCGACGCGCACGGCGGCGCTCCTCGGCATCGCCCGCGTCGGCGGCGGCGCGGTGAGCCTTGTTAACGTTAAAGACCTCGTCGTGTTTGCGCCACGGACCGACGGACTCGCCAAAGCTCATCTTAAGGCCGGCGATAAAGCCGCCGAGCCAGCCGATCGGCGCAAACTGCACCAGCGGGAACAGCGAGAACACCCAGGTCAGCAGGATGACTGCCGCCGCTCCCGCAAAGTTGGCAATCCAGTAGTCGCGCTTGGTGATGACGCGCTTTTCGCACGCCCACTGGCCGCACAAAAAGCCAATGTAGATCGCGAAGAGAAAGAGCACCAGCGCAAGCACCACGAACGTCCAGCTCATGGGCGCTACTCCCCGTGATGGTGGCCGCAGCAGCACTCGTGGCCGTCGTCATGGCCGTGGCCGCCGCAGCACTCGTGATCCTCGCCATGGTGGTGGCCACAACCGCACTCGTGGTCGTCGCCATGTTCGCCGCAACCGCAGCCTTCCTCGTGAGCACCATGCTCCTCGGGACGATACTGCGACCAGTCAAGACCGGCGGCGATGGCGTCGGCCTCCTCCTTGTAGAGCACCGTGATGGCCTGGGTGCCCAGCTTGGCGCCACCGATGGCATCGAGCATGTCGTAGAGCGTAAAGGCCACGTCGGCGCCGGGCAGCGCAAGCTCGCGGTCGTCGGCATAGGCGAGCGCCAAGCGCAGGTCCTTGATGAAGTGCTCGACCATAAAGCCGGGCTTGTAATCGCCGTCGAGCGCCTTGGGCGCCAGACTCTCCATGGCGCCGGACTTGCCGGTACCGCCCAGAATCATCTGACGGGTCTTCTCCAGATCGAGGCCGCTCAGCTCGGCAAACGCCAGCGCATCGGCCATGCCGACCATGCAGGCGCCCAGCGACACCTGGTTGGCGAGCTTGGCAGCCTGGCCCTTGCCGGCGCCGTCGAAGCAGCAGATGGTTGCCGCAAAGGTGGAAAGGATATCACGGACCGGGGCAATGTCGTTCTCGGTAGCGCCCACGATAGCCGTAAGCGTGCCGGCGATAGCACCCGACTCGCCGCCGGTGACGGGGCAGTCAAACGCCATGCGGCCGGAAACCTGGGCGGCCTCGGCAATGTCGCGCGCCAGCTCGGGCGAGCTCGTGGTGAGGTCGATCAGGACCGCGCCGGGCTTAGTGCACGCGAGCAGGCCGTCGCCCGCCAGGTAGAGCTCCTCGACCTCGGAGGGATAGCCCACCATGGTAAAGACGACGTCGGCGTTCGCCGCGGCATCTGCCGGCGTATCGGCCCAGACGGCACCGCGCTCAACGAGCGCTGCAGCCTTGGACTTGGTGCGGTTGTTGACCGTGACGGGATAGCCAGCGTCCAGAATGTGGCCGGCGATGGGGGCACCCATAATTCCGGTGCCGATGAATGCGACGGAGAGCTTGTTTGCCATGAAACCTTTCCTTTTGGGTTGGGTGTTGTTACCAGGTTGAATACTCGGTGCCAGCGTTTGGGCTGTGAGTCGAGGGCGATTACGGACGCAGCGCTTGCCTACTGACCGCGCACGCGGCGGGCGATACGGTCGGAAAGCGACGCCTTGTCGGCGCGGTTCTTACCCCAAAACGCGCAGCCCACCATGCCGGGGCCCACGTGCGAGCCGATGGTGGGACCCACGGAGCCGCGAATGATCGTGACGTCGGCGCAACCCTCCTCCTTGCGGATGGCGGCTTCGAGCCAGTCACCGTCCTTCTCGGCATCGGCCGTCATAATGGCGATGGGCATGGTGCGATCGGGCACGTAGTTCTCGCGGAACGACTTGAGGATGGACTTGAGCGCCTTCTTGCGGCCGCGGTTGACGCCGATCAGCGACAGCGAGCCGGCCAGGTCGTAGGAGAGCTCGGGCTTGACGTCGAGCTTTGCCGTGAGCTGCGCCGCCGCGGGAGGAATGCGGCCGCCGGCAGCCAGTGCGTCGAAGCTCTCGAGCG
Source organism: Collinsella sp. (assembly GCA_019414555.1). Taxonomy (GTDB): domain Bacteria; phylum Actinomycetota; class Coriobacteriia; order Coriobacteriales; family Coriobacteriaceae; genus Collinsella. Next base: position 6,691 of record DXLT01000001.1, on the reverse strand, counting down.
TAAAGTAGCCGTGCACGTAGGTCTTTGCCTCGTTTGCCCAATCGACCAGCTGCTTGGCGGTCAGTCCCGCCGAACGCTGGCGCACGGCCTCGAGCGCCAAGAGCGCACCGGTCGCGCAGGGCAGAGCGTTGTCGACCACGTAGAGCTCAAAGTTGGGATACTCGGCGCGCACGACATCTGCCGCCTGGCACGCGGAGTTGTAGCTCGACGACAGCGCCGAGGTAAAGCACAGGTAGACCGTGGGCGTGCCCTCTTTGGCGCACTCGGTAAAGAACTCGATATAGCGACCGAGCGACACAGCCGAGGTGGACACGCGGGCACCGGCGCGCATGCGGTCGTAGAACTCCTTAGGGCTCATGCTCGACCAGATGTCGTCTGTGCGCTCCTCGCCATCGATAATGAAAGGGAAACCCAGGATATCGACATCGAGGTTCGCGGCGACCTCGGGGCTAAAGTCGCAGCAGGTATCGACGACGATGCGGCAACGGTTCGAATGACCGGCGGATGCGGCCTTGTCCATCAAAGCGACTCCTTACGTAAAAAGGCGGCCACCCGCATGGGATGGCCGCCAACCGTTAACTCATGCAAGTTAACGTATTTTACTCGTCAAGTGTTTCGATGCGGGGCTTGATGATGCCATATCCACCATTCTTACGGTGATACACCACATTGATGAGGCCAGTCGTCGCGTTCTCGAACACGTAGAAGTCGTGGCCCAGCAGATCGGTCTGCACCAGCGCCTGCTCCTCAGTCATCGGGGTGACATCGATGACCTTCTCGCGGACGAGCAGGTCGTCGTCCTCCTCGGGCAGCAGCAGGTCGGCCAGATCCTCGACACGCTCGACCGGTGCAACATCCGCTGCGCTGGCACCACCCTGGCGGTTGTCCACAACCTTGGTCTTGAACTTGCGCAGCTGGCGGGTGACCTTATCGGCGGAGAGGTCGATGGCGGCGTACATATCTGCACCGTGCTCGGCAACGCGAATCACAGAGCCGCGGGCACGAACCGTGACCTCGACGATTGCCGGGTTGGGGTTCGAGGGGTTCTTCTCATAACGAAGCACGACGTCGACTGTCATGGGCTCGATATCGAAAACCTTGAGCGCCTCGCCGATCTTCTCATCCACATGCGCACGCAGAGCATCGGTTACCGTCGTCTTGCGTCCAGAAACCTTGATATCCATACGTGGCTCCAATCTGCCTCGGGGACTTACTGTACTGGCTATGTACCCATTGCCGTGCATTTAATCACGCGGATTCCTAAAGACCCGAATAACGATTGCTTGATACCGCATACCGAAGTCTCGCACTTTTCTGTGGCAAAGTGCGCTATAGGAGGGAGCCGGCGACTTTGTATTTGGTCCCGAAAATTGGCTTTGACCTGCTGGTTTTATAGAGATGAAAAAGCCGGTCTCCCCTATTGGGGAAGCCCGGCAGTGCGTGTTGAAACCGTGAAGAGGCGTCTCTCCTAGCGCATAGGAGACGCCACCCCTAGCAATAACTAGCTATTAAGCTTGTTAATGTCGTCGTCGGTGATGGTGTCTTCCTGGCTGGACGATTTGTCTTCGGAGGATGCGGTCTCATTGTTGGAATCGGAGGACTCGCTGCCGGAGGATGCGGAGCCAGACGACTGAAGGTTGACACCAGATACTGTCTTAGTGGTGAGGTCGTAGGGCATCGTGCCATACCAGACGCAGTGGACCGCCTCGAGCGTACCGTCGACCGTGATGCCGTCGAGGGCATCGCTCACGGCACGGCACAGTTCGTCATTGGACGAGAGGCCCGCAACACCAAGCGTCGAGGGCGCCTCGAGCGCACCGACATAGGAGATCTCGCTCATCAGGCGTGCAAGGTAGCCGCCGGCCGTGGAGTCGCAGATCACATAGTCGACCTCGCCGGACTCGAGTGCCTCAAAGCACTCGTTGATGTTGGAGTAGGTCTTTTGGTTGGCGGTGATGCTCTGCTTAGCAAGCGCCTCCTGCGAGGCCGAGGACATCTGGACACCCAGAGTAGACGTGTTAAGGGTATCGGTGGAAACGCTTAGCGACCCACCATCGCTGGTTTTACCGAACACGGAAGCGGCATCGTACAGGCAGGTGCCGAGCGAGCTAACGTCCCCATCCGTGGAGTTGATCTCGCCGATAAAGATATCAGCCTTTTTGTCACCGAGCGCGGAACCTGCCGAGGACGCATCGACAAAGGCGACCTTAAGGCCCATGCGGCTTGCGAGGGCGCGGGCAGCGTCGACTGCATACCCCGTGAGCTCGCCGTCAGCGCCCTGCATGGCCTGCGGCGCATCGGAGGTATCGAGGGCAACCGTCAGGGTACCGGGGGTGACCAGGGCATCATCCGACACCGCGGACGTGACGGTCTCGTACTCGATCTGGTCGATCGTGGGAGTCGTGAACGTAGACAGCGGGTTGAACGCGCATCCGCTCAGGCCCAAAACGGCGATGACCGCTGCGGTCCCAGCACCTAACCGAGCCGCGTGCATCAAGCTGCCCCTCACCATGTCCACTACCCTGCCTTCTGTGTCGTATACGATCCGTGCGTTGCACGAAATATCAGATTGTTCCCACCAGCTGACCTGGTATTTGACCCCACACTTGCGCACCGGGGTGTTTGCTCGGGAGGCCGCAGCCACCTTCACGACTGGCCCGCTCGCCCGCGAGGCGGTATTGCCCCAAAGAAAGTAGAACGGACGGTGCGGCTTACATCTAGGACGCGCCATGATCGCGCCGCGCGCACGCGGTCGCTTACGTGGATCCCTTTGACCGCGTCTGTCTTGGACTAGGACGGGCATTTCGTCCGTCCGCAACCACAGCCTGGTAGGAACGTAGCGCATTATAGCTAAGTTCAAGCTAAAGTTTAAGGTTAGGGGCGTCATTCGCATCGCGAGTACAGATTTCGCAGGTCGGAGTGGGCTATTCGTGCCTCTGTGAAGCCCGGAGCTCCCCTATGGGGAGCTCCGGGGCACCCTTCCTAGGGTGCCGTGGCCAAAAAATGGCAGATATGAGTACTGTCACCAATTTAGTAACAGGCAATTTTGGCCTCTCGGACAGATTTTGCGCTCAATGTCGCTAACCTGATGCTTAGTTATTCCACATTTGTTTATTATCTTCTTACTTTATGCCGCCTCCGAGTCCTAAATTCCTTGATTTTGCTGTTACTGATTTAGTGACAGTACTCATATTTGCCATATTTTGGCCAGGGCATATGATTAACCCCCTATTTTCGACGTGAATTAGACCGGCTTAAGCCCAAAACACGCCCGCAGCGTGTTAAGCAACGCCTCTTGCTTCTTCCTGCGGGCATCGACACGATTCCGGTACCGCTTTCGCATACGCTGGTGGATGCGCCATGCGAGCGCTTCCATCGCTTCCATGTCGCAGAGCATTTCGTTGTTGACCGTCGCGACCTCGATTCCCATAGTAATCAAGCCCGTGTTGCGTTTTTCATCATGGATACGTCCCCTCCGGGAGGAATGGCCCAGCTCACCGTTGTATTCAAGGTCAAACCGGGCTGCTTCCTGATACGCATCGCAAACTGCATGCGGCATCCCCGAGATTGCCTGCGCGCGGTCATCGAACTCGATCTTGTAGTCGGTCTTAAAGGGACCGCAGTCAAATCCGCCATAGGAAAACGGAAGCGAAAACAGAGCGAGCATGATGCACTCCATGGGCGAGAGCAGGTTTTCTGACAGGTAGGGACACAGACGCAGCAGCTGTTTGGCCACATTCCCCTTGCATGCCGCAAGGTAATCTGCCAGGCGATCGGGCGTCAGCGCCGGCTCGACTTCAAAGTAGCCCACGTCTGCTGGCTGGTCCTTGTCCTTTGCAAGTTTATTCGTAACAGGCGAGGTGTAGGGAGGCAGATACTTCCCGCGGTCGCTCAGTGAAATCTTA
>DXLT01000001.1:0-2776 GCA_019414555.1 Collinsella sp. | reverse complement strand
GAGCACAGCTCCTGGGCCAGGGCAAATGCCTGGATACAGCCAAGTTCGCGCGCAACGGCAAGGCAGAGGGCCTCGGGAGACAAGCTGTACACCCCCGGTTCCACCTCTAGAATCGAGCCGGCGGGCAACCCGGAACACACGGACCAGCCTACGCTAGGCATGCGGCGGCGCTGCGCCGCAGATCCCACCAGCAAGCACAAATCCTCTTGCACCTCGCCGCTTGCGGCTCCAATTCGCACCAAGTCGGGAAGATAGATGTCCTCGGTCGAGGGCGACGACGTGCGCAGCACACGGCGCTCTTCATCGGGATTGAGGTCCTTCCAGCTGATATAGCCCATCTGCCGGCGCTCGGCGCGCATCATGCGCAGCGCTGAAGCGCCTGTTAGGATTACGGAAGCCGCTAGCTGTTCGCCTGTCGGCTCGTTGCGCCGCTCAATCTTCACTGCCACAAAACCACCCCTACCAAACACGTGCGATAGCGAGGCCATCAACGGCCGCGGCACCGGCGCGCTTGAGTTCCGCCGAAGCCGCTGCCATCGTCGCACCCGTGGTGATAACGTCGTCGATAAGCAGCAGGCGGCGGCCCCGCACGTCCTCAACGGTCTCGTACATGCCTCGGACGCGTTCACGGCGTTCTTCACGGCCGAGTTCACGCTGGTCGCCATGGCCGTATTTAACGAGGGCGTCGAGCAACGGAACACCCGACAGCTCGCAAAATGGGCGCGCGATGGCCTCCATATGATCGAAGCCGCGTCGCCGAAACGCCGCCGCAGTCGCGGGCACAAACACCACCGCATCGGCGCCGGACAACACACCGCCTAAGCGTTCGGGCGCCGCGACCTGGGCATGTAAGGCGGTGTCGTATAGCAGCTCTGCCAGATACGGCGCCAGGCGTCGCTCGCCCGCGTCTTTGTACGCTTTAATGATCCGCGGCAGCGGATGCGCGTAAACGGCACATGCCAGGCACCGGTCGAGTGCTTCGGCCATCGCCGAGGACGAACCCTCGACCGAGCACTCGGTGCACAGCAAGTCTCCAAACGGGGCGCCGCATCGAGTGCAGCTATGCCGCGGGTCGATGAGCGCAAGCGCCGCCAAGCAGTCTTGGCAAATAAGCGCGCCGGAGCGCTCGCAGCCGGCGCATCGCGTAGGCGACAACGCCTCAAGCGCCTCGTACGCCGCCAGCTCGGCAAACGGTAGCAATTCGTCCGCAAACGGCAGGATGCCGGCACCTTGCAGGCATCCCAACACATTCAAATATCTCTTCACGACACAACCCTCCCTACGTTCGGTCGCAGGGAGGGTTGTTGATTCGGCGCTATGATACCCCGATGCGCTCGGGGCAAGGCGGGCTAAATCCGCTCGCGGGCGTTATTCGCCGGCGGGCGGTTGCGGTGCGGACGAAGACGGGGTCGAGCCCTCGCCACCATCCTGGCGCGGCTTGCGGGAACGGCGACGGCGACGGCGCTTTTGACCCTGGTCGGCCGAGCCCTCGCCACCGCGATCCTCGCGCGGCTCGCGCTCGTCGCGAGCGGCGCCACGCGAAGCCTTGGCAGCCGCTCCCCCGCCATCTCCGGGACGACGGCGCGTGACCTTGACCTCGCCATCCGAGACCTGATCGGCCACGGAGGGCACTGAGGGCTTCTGCTGCGCGCCCGAGGAATGGCGACGGCGCGGACGCGGCGCGCGCTCCTCCTCGCCACGTGACTTGCCACCCTTGTCGGCAGGCGCATCGGAACCCGAACCACCCTTGGGGGCGGCACCAGCCTCGCGAGCAGCTGCGGCGCGGAAGGCGTCCTCGCGCTCCTCGCTCGACAGGTGACGGCGACGACGGCGCGTGGGGTTCATGCCACCGCCGCGATTCTGCTGCTGGGGCTGCTGAACCTCGCGCTCGCGAGAGGCGTTCTTGCCCGCGGCTGCAACCTCGGTAGCATCGCCCGAGCCCGCGCGCTTGCGACGGCGACGGCCATCGGCCGCCCCCTCGGCCTCGGGTGTCTCGGCCTTACCGCGGCCCTTTCCGCGGCCACGGCCCTCGCCCTGACCCTGACCGGCGCGAGCATCGGATTCAGCATCGCGACGACGGCGCTTGGGCATCGACGTGCCGGCAAGACGGTCGGCACTCGACAGGCCATCGCCCACGTCGACGCCGTTCTCGCGATCGAGCTCCATGAGCGCCAGACGCATCTCGGGCGACTCAATGCGCTCGAGCACGTCGCGCGTCACGCAGTCGGGGCGGCAGTTGCAGCCCTGCTCGGCGGCCTTCTTTTTGCAGCCCTCCGAGCACGTCATATCGGCCAGGTTGACCTTAAAGACTTTGCCGTTCTCCAGGCGCAGCACCAGCTGCTCACGCGGCGTGTCATACTCCTGGATACGCGCCTTGCCAAGCGGCGTATCGATGAGCGTCTTCTTTTTGGGCGCACGGCTCTTAAAGTCCTTGTAGGCCTCGAACTCGTAGCGCAGGCAGCACATCAGACGACCGCACACGCCGCTGATCTTGGAGGAATTGAGCGGCAGGTCTTGCTCTTTTGCCATGCGAATCGAGACGGGCTCAAACTGTCCGCCAAAGCGCGTGCAGCAGAGCTCCTGCCCGCATTGGGCATAGCCACCCACCAGGCGGGTCTCGTCGCGCACGCCGATCTGGCGCATGTCGACGCGAATGTGCAGCGTCGAGGACAGATCCTTGACGAGCTGGCGAAAATCGACGCGCTCCTCGGCCGCAAAGTAGAACACGGCCTTCTCGCCGCCAAACAGGTACTCGACGCCCACCGGCTTCATCTCG